>CAYNDI010000109.1:0-7751 GCA_964395955.1 uncultured Dehalococcoidaceae bacterium | reverse complement strand
AACGTTATTTCAGGTGTAGATTGATTCTTAATGATGTTCCTGTAGCCTATGAATGGTTCTTGAGAAATTCCTCGTCCTCGTCCCGATAGTAGGTCCAGACATTCCGGGACATAAGGCAGATATCACCCTCGGCAAGCTTTTCCAGTATCCTCACTCTCAGCCGGCGCGCCGGCACGCTTTCACCGTCCACCTTCAATATCAGGTCCAGTGTTTCCAAAGCCAGTTGCGGCTGGCCGCCGTTGAAGAGGCTCTCCGCCTTTTCCAGAATGGCGCTGTCGTTCCCTATCAGTTCCCGGGTGACCGCGGCCAGCTCTTTCTTCGGTCTGGGCAACACACTGGAAGGGGAAAAATCGAAGTAGCCGCAGTACCGTTTCCAGATGTTGTAGATGGCGAATTCTCTCCGCGAATATATCTGACGGAGGTTCGGGCTGTTCTCCAGATGGGGCGGCAGTTGTATCTCTTCCGTCATCTGTTCTAGGTTCCTGCCGCGATTGGCCGCATCTGTTACGGAGTCTTCGAGGTACCTTAATAGCTCGATGGTTTCCTTGAAATGGTCGTTGATCTCCCGGTTATCGGTCAGTACCACGTCGCCGCCGACGGCGAGATCGGACTCCAGGCCGAGCACCCGCTCCAGCGTACCGGCCCACTCTTTGGCGTACCGCATGACTTTGAAGGGATTGCCCAGGTTC
Source organism: uncultured Dehalococcoidaceae bacterium (assembly GCA_964395955.1). Lineage (GTDB taxonomy): Bacteria > Chloroflexota > Dehalococcoidia > Dehalococcoidales > RBG-16-60-22 > CAYVPT01. The sequence goes on along the minus strand of CAYNDI010000109.1, from coordinate 7,062 downwards.
GGGAAGGACGCTTCCAGCAGGTCACCGCAGAATACCGTCTTCAGTTCCGGTATCCAGACCAGCGTGCCGTCGTCGCTTTCTCCCTTGCCGTGGAATAGGTTGAACGTCAGCCCCCCGAGTTTGAAGCTGTAGTCGTCACGGTAGGTCAGGGTCGGGTAGACGAAGGCGGCCTTTCGGATCGGCAGGGTCTGCCGGATCTGGATCTCCATGATGTGGCGGAAGTACGGGGCCATCCGCTGGTAGCGGTCGAACCTCGTCGCCACGTTCTCGTGACCGATCACCTCCGGGTGCTGGTCCATGAACGCTGCGGCACCTTCGGTGTGGTCGAAGTGCCCGTGGGTGTAGATTATATACTTGATCGGTTTGTCCGTTTCTCGGGCGATTTCCTCTTTGACCAGCGGGGCCACGGTCCCCGTGCCGGTGTCTATGATGACGACTCCCTCGTCCGTGATCACCCAGCTCGTGTAGGCGTAGTGGGATTCCTGGAACAGGTTGCACTGTACCGTTCGCACCGAATCGTTGAGCCTGTGCACCTCCAGTTTGTTGGGGGCCACCGGAATCCCCTTTTTTCTCTCCAGCATTACTTACTCCTATTACGGTTATCTAACTTTGATCTGACTATAACATATTCATAACACTATCGGCTATCTACTTTCAGAAAATACCGACGACTGAAGACTCGCCGCTACCCGTAAAATAGCGAGCCAGGCCGGCGGCAGTAGTAGATTGATTTAATTAATATGAAAGGTGAATGGCACTAGCCAATCCTGCGCACCGCAGGAGAAACATCCCGATGTTTGTCCAATGGTAGGTAGTTCCTGAGGAAAATCACCTTGAATTGACTGCTGTCGACCTGAACCGTCCCGCTAGCTTCTTATATGGGTGGCCAGCTCATAGTCCGCGATAATTTCGTCAAAGAGTTCCGGCTGTTTTTCCTTGAGCTCTATCGCGTAGTCCAGATACTTGCGTATGCCGTCACCCAGAACCTTTTTCACTTTCTTCATCAGTAACTCGTGGCCGGCGGCTTTATGGATAAACAGCTTGCCCGGATTATTCTCTTTATAACTCTTCACGTCGCTGATGAAATGCAGGATGTATACCATGTCGTGAAAGATATCGTCAAAACCGTAGTCCAGGGCGATATTCATGAAGTTCCGCCAGACGGACTGGGCGGTGACGTATTCCATGATAACCGGCTCCATTGATTCCAGCGATTGGTATTCGATAGTGTTGGCGTCTTCCCGCATCTTCTTGAGCTCGGCTAACGTAGCCTCTTTAATCCTGGTGATAGTCAAGGGCGGCGATTTCAAAGCCAGGAAATTGGCAATAAACAGGTTGCGCATTTCCAGGCGGAACATACAACTCTTGATATGCATTAGCTGTCGTCGTCTCTCCTTCTTCTGCCGGCTCTCGAGATACATCTCGACGATGAATACCGCCACCAGCACCTCGAGGGGTATCGCCGCCAGATGCAGCAGGAACTCGATATGGGTATAGTGCTCAACAATCAGGAAAATAGTCGGGGTGACAACCAGCGCGATATAGATGAAGATATTGTTCTTGTTAATCATGTTTTTCCCATAATACGTTTCAGCTATAAATTTGTCAAGAAAAACGCCCATTGCCCGTTAACTCTGACCACAGGTTAATTCCCCCGGCGTTGCGGATAAACTGGTGAAACGTTATACTTTGTTCAAAACGGTTAAACGGAGGATACAGAAAATGGCAAAGACAAAATACGGACACCTGATGAAAAGCTTATCTTTTAAAGACTATGGTCCGGGCCTTTTGCGGCAGGGCACCGAGATGAATGGCGAATTCCTCGGCTACGATGTCAATATCCGCTACGGTTCGTTCTGGTCGGCCGGGAAAATAGGGAAAGCGCCGTACGAAGCCGAGGTGCATGATTATGATCAGGTAATGATAGCCATGGGGCTGGATACCTATGACATGGGCTACCTGGGGGCTGAAATCGAACTCTGCCTGGGCAAAGAAAAGGAAACGCATATGATTACCACGTCAACGGCTATTGCGGTGCCCAAAGGCATGCCGCATATGCCAGCTACTATCCAGAGAATGGATGACCGGTTTGTTATGATGGCGATATCCCTGGCGCCGAAACTAAAAGCCAAGACGGTCAAGCTGGGTGATAAACCCGGCAAACAAGCTAATTTCATGCGTTCCAAGTACCGGGAAAACGTCCAGCCCCTGGCTTTTATACGTAACGGACCCTGGCACTACGGTCCCCTTAACCCGGATACGCACGAGGGCGCTATCACGGATATTCGAGGCAAGGACTTCGATTTTCACATGTCCTACGAAAGCATGAACAAGGCTCCCTATAGATTCGGGCCGGTACCTGATAAACCGCACGTACACCCCTATACCGAGTTCCTGCTTTTCATGGGATCCGACCCCGATGACCTGAGTGACCTGGGGGCGGAGGTAGAGGTGTATATGGGCAAGGAAATGGAGAAACATGTCGTTACCACGCCCACGGTCGCTATACAGCCTGCCCGGCACCCGCACTGTCCCGTCATCGTCAATAAGCAGGACAAACCCTGGATGTTTGCCGTGGTTCGCCCCTGGGGCCACACCGGCAAAGGCCCCGACGGGTATGTGACCTAGTTTGATAGACATTATTCAGTAAAGATAAATAAGGAGTACAAAAGCGGATGGCGAATACAAAATACGGTCATTTTATAAAAAAGCTGGTTTATAATAAGTTGCCCGGTGGTAACGGAAAACCCGAGTATATCACCTGGCCGAAAGGCTCGGACCTGGAAGGGCTGAACATAAGCTTTGTATGGGGATACCACAATAAAGTAGGCCGGTGGGGTGTCGGCGGCGAGTACGGTCACGTCCATCCCTACGGCGAGGTCTTTGTTTTCACCGGACTTGATTACGATAATCCCAATACCCTGGGAGCGGAAGTGGAACTGGCGATGGGAGACGAGGGGGAAGAGCATATCATCGCCGCGCCGTCGATAGTCGTTTTCCCCGCGGGTGTACCGCACTGTCCCATCGTTACCAGGAAGGTAGACAAACCTTTCGGTTTCCTGGCGATTTCCACCGATGCCGAAGAGAAGACCACCGAATTGACCAAACGCGAGAAAGGTTCGCGGCTGGCCAACAAGTACGGGGACTCTATACTCAGGATGGAAATGCGCGACATGAAGCGTACCAGGGGCGGCAACGCCGACTTTATAGGTTTCTGGAGCGGTAAAAATACCGAGGGATTCAATCTGAATTTCACCTGGGCTTTCCAAACCGGAGTGGGCGCCTGGCACGAGCAGGACCCGCACGTTCATCCCAATGATGAGGCGCTGGTATTCGTAGGAATGGACCCGGAAAATCCCGATTACCTGGGGGCGGAGATAGAGATAGCCATGGGTGAGGAGGAGGAAATCCACGTCTTCGATACCCCAACCGCAGTCGTCGCTCCCAGGGGGTTCGTACACTGTCCGCTGATTACCAGGAGGGTGGATAAGCCCTACGCATTCACCGCGATATGTCTGTCCAACGAGCACGATACCAAATGGCTCGGAGTGAAGAAGTAAGAAGATTTGTGATGCCCATTTAAAACGGAAGATAGAACAACTGGTTTTCACGCTTTTTCAACCCATTGCTATTCGATTCTGTGCTCCGGATGTTATATAATTACATATATAAGCATCTTTCTCTCGTTTTTAATACGTTTTACGTAAATACAGGTTGAGGGATATTTATGAAAATTACAGTTATTGGAGCCACGGGCAATGTCGGTTCCTGTGCCGCCTTCAGTATCGCCGTAAACAGGCTGGCCGACGAACTGGTATTGATAGACACCCCGCGTCAGGACATGGTGAACCTTCACGCTCTGGACATCGATACTGCAGTAACGGGACTCGATATGCAGGTGAGGTCCGGCGACTACGCAGATATGAACGAATCGGACATAGTACTGGTCGCCGCGGGTTCCGCCCAGGTCATGCATTCACGCATGGAGGTGCTTCCCCAGAACCTGCCCATAATTCAGGATATCTCGAAACAAATCAGGCAGTACTGCCCCGATGCGGTAGTACTCACCGCCACCAACCCCGTGTGCCCGCTGAACTACGCCATGTACCGCTGCTGTGAACTGGACCGGCGCAAGATACTCGGCTATTCATACAACGACTCCATACGCTTCCGCATGAGGCTGGCACAGGCACTCGGCGTCAAGAGCAGCCATGTAGAAGGCACTGTTATCGGCGAACACGGCAACAGCCAGGTGCTGCTTTTCAGCTCGGCTAAAGTTGACGGAAAACCCGTGAAAATCGGTGAAGACATGAAGCAGAAAATCCGGCAGCAGGTGCCCGACGGTCAGAAACTGCTGGAAGAACTCAGAGAGAAGACCGGCCGAACCGCCGCCTGGACCACCGCCGTAGGCATTACCGCCGTTTGCCGCGCCATCAGCCGGGATACCGGTGAGATGATTCCCTGTTCCGTGGTACTGGACGGGGAGTACGGCTGTCATTCGTTGGGCATGTCCGTGCCCACCGTCCTGGGGAAGAGCGGCGTACAGGAGATTCAGGAGTGGGATATCGAGCCGGATGAACGAGAGCTTTTAAACAAGTCCATCGAGACTCTCAAGCCCGCCATGAAGTACGTGGAAGAGCTCCTGCATTTATGCTAAGTATTGAGCTTTAAGATAATAATATTGTCATTCTGGCGCAGGCCAGAATCCACACCCTTTCCCCACTGCTGGATTCCAGCTTTGGCTGGAATGACGGAAGAAAATCGAGGTATATATGAGCCACAACAAATTTGAAAAACTCCTCGAACCGGCCTATATCGGCAAGGTACGCACCCGTAACCGCATGATAAAGACCGCCAACGGTACATCCTTTATAGAACGTACCGGCTACGTCGGTGATAGAGCCCTGGCATACTATGAAACCATGGCTAAAGGCGGCGTGGGACTGCTCATTACGGAGTCCTGCGGCGTCGAATACCCCCTGGGCGTCCAGCACCCGCCCGTCCAGTTCCACCTTGACGACGATAAATACATCCCCAGCTATGCCGAGCTGGTCAAAGTCATCCACAAGCAAGGCTGCCCGGCGTTCATCCAGTTCCAGCACGCCGGCCCCTGGAATCCCACCGGACTGCTGCCCAAGCGCGATACCAAAGCCGCCTCGGCGCTGACGGAGGCAGAGCTTCCCGGCCCGGGTTTCGCCGTTCCCCGGGGGATGAGCCACGACGAGGTACTGGAATACATTGATATCTGGGCTAAAGCCGCCGAACGGGCGGCGAAAGCCGGTTATGACGGCGTTGAGGTAAACGGGGGCACCTGCCACCAGATTAATACGTTTCTATCGCGGGTATGGAACAAGCGCGAGGACGAATACGGTCCTCAAACACTGGAAAACCGCGCCCGCTTCATGGGCGATATCGTACGGGAGATAAAAAAGCGCCTGGGGCAGGACTTCCCGGTCACCTGTCTTATCAATATCGTGGAATACCGGCATCCCAAAGGCACCACCCTTGAGGAAGGCGTAGAACTGGCCAGGCTGCTGGCGGAAGCCGGCGCCGATGCCATCCAGTGCCGCGCCCACAGCTACCATCACCGCGACGGGCTCATCCAGCCGGAAAAAATGTTCTATCCCGAGCCGCCGGACGATTTGCCCAAAGATATGGACTGGAGCCGCCAGGGCAAGGGGTCTCTGGTACCCCTCACCGAAGCCGTCAAGAAAGTGGTCAATATCCCGGTCTTCTGCGCCTGCCGGCTCGACCCCGTCATCGGCGAGGAATACTTACAGCAGGGAAAACTGGACTTCGTGGGCATGACCCGGCGCCTGCTGGCCGACCCCGAGTTGCCCAACAAGGTAATCGCCGGCAAGACAGAGGATATCCGGCCCTGCACCGGCTGCCTTCACTGCATCGATGTCCGCAATAAGAACCAGCTCCTCGAATGCATGGTCAATGCTTCCCTGGGTAAAGAGAGAGAATTCACGTTCAAACCCGCCGGGAAAAAGAAAAGGGTCATGGTGATAGGCGGCGGGCCTTCCGGCCTGGAGGCGGCACGAATGGCGGCGCAGCGGGGACACGAGGTAAGCCTCCACGAGAAAAATCCGCGACTGGGCGGCCTGGTGCCCACGGCGGCAATGCTCAAGGGCGTTGAGAGAGACGACTTCCTGGCTCTGGTGGAGTATTTCAAGACCCAGATGAATAAAGAGAAGGTTGCCGTTAATCTCGGTAAAGAGGTCGGCGCCGGTGATATCGAAGCAGTTAAACCGGATGTGCTGGTGCTGGCAGCGGGGGCCGTACCCAGCTACCTCGATATACCCGGCAGTAATCGCGGCAGTGTCCTTAACAGCTCGAAATTACACCGGCAGCTCCGCTTTTTCATGAAATTTTTCGGCGTCAAGATGCTGCAGCAACTGACTAAAATCTGGATGCCCATCGGGAAAAGGGTGGTCATTGTCGGTGGGGCTATCCACGGCTGCGAGACCGCCGAATTCCTCATCAAGCGCGGTCGCCGGGTGACCATCGTGCATACGGACAAAGAACTGGGCGACGGCATACCCGTCGAGGACCTGATGCGCTTTCTCCCCTGGCTGGATAAAAAAGGCATACCCCGGTACACCGAAGCTAAATACGAGGAAGTGACCGACAAAGGTCTGGTCATTACCACCCGGGAAGGCGAGAAGAAGACCCTGGAAGCCGATACTGTTCTGGTGACCCTGCCTTACCTGCCGAATGAAGTAATGGCTAAAAGCCTGGAAGGGAAAGCCCCCGAGATCCATATAATCGGCAGCTGCGGCGAGCCCGGCCTGATTGTCAATGCCATTGCTGACGGGGCCAGAATCGGGCATATGCTCTGAAGACCCGAGTAGATATATAAATTTGATTATAGTCTCTAAATACATTTGTTTGACAAGTTCAAACCTCACCCCTGACCCCTCTCCAGCCTGTAACATCGTATAAACCGGTGGTAATTCTGGCTGAAGAGGGGAGTTCAGGTGAGAGGGGGCTTCGCCCCCTCTCATATTCTTTCCCCCTCTTGAACAAAATAAAAAACGAGTACTTAGGATAAACCTG
>CAYNDI010000108.1:0-7802 GCA_964395955.1 uncultured Dehalococcoidaceae bacterium | reverse complement strand
CGATAGCGTCATCGGAAAAGGGCGAGGTGATACGGAACGTAATTATGTTCGATTAGTTACAAAACGACCTGCTTTTACTTTCAGTTCGTTTGTCAAATTCGCCTGTAAATGTGTAGAATGTAAAGGGAAACAGGCTTTAAACCCTTATTAAAACTTCCGATTACTGATTATTCGCCCGATGAAAAAGAAAAGATTCTCTGGTCAGGAGGATTCTGTTGAATAAAGTAGCTGACATAACAATAACTTCCGATGCCCCCGGCGCCAGTCTTTTTATGCTCGGCAACGAGGCCATCGCCCGCGGGGCTATCGAGGCCGGCGTGCAGGTGGTGGCGTCTTATCCCGGCACGCCTTCGAGTGAAATAACCGCGGCTCTGGTGGAAATCGCCGATGAGCTCGGTATGTACGCCGAGTGGTCAATCAACGAGAAAGTCTCCCTGGAAGTGGCCATGGCGGCATCTATCAGCGGCCTCAGGTCGCTTTCTATCATGAAGCACGTCGGTGTTAATGTCGCCCATGACCCCCTGATGTCGGCCAGCTATATGGGACTGGGCGGACTGGTGCTCATTTCCGCCGACGACCCCGGTCAGTGGAGCTCCCAGAACGAACAGGACAACCGCTATATCGCCCGGCAGGCCTACATACCGGTGCTGGAGCCGTGCTCTGCCCAGGAAGCCAAGGACATGATGGTGGATGCCTTCCGCCTTTCCGAGGAGTTCGGCCAGATGTTCATGCTGCGGTCGGTGACCCGCATCGGCCATGCCCGCAGCGATGTCGTCCTGGGGGGTATCGAGTCCAAAAAACGAAAGGGCAAGTTCGTTAAAAACCCGCAGAAACTGGTCTGTCTCCCCGCCAATTTCCGTATTAATCGCCGGCTGGTGGTGCAAAGGATGGCGAAAATCAAGGAGATGGTGGATACCCTCCCTTATAACCACATTACGTTAAAAAAGGACGCTAAACTGGGCGTGATTGCCAGCGGTATTTCCTATGGCTATGCCCTGGAAGCTATCAAGTGGATGGGCCTCGAAGACAAGGTCTCTATCCTGAAAATCGGCACACCTTACCCGCTGCCGGAGAAGTTGATACAACAGTTCCTGAAATCGGTACCGGAAGTGCTGGTGGTAGAGGAGCTGGAGCCGTTCGTCGAGGAAGCGGTCAAAGTCGTAGCCAAAGACAGCGATATCCCTGTTAAAATCCACGGCAAGGATGTCCTGTCTTTAATAGGGGAGCTTTCCACGCGGCAGGTCGCCGAGGTCTTGAGTAAACTGACCGGCACCAGGCCTCCCATCGATTTTACGGAAATCGACAAAATAAGAGAAGAAACGGCCGCCCTTTTGCCCCTCCGCCCGCCGACCATGTGCGCCGGCTGCCCGCACCGGGCGTCTTTGTATGCCGTCAATATAGCCTGTCGGCGCTATCAGCAGGAGACAGGTAAAGAACCGGTCAAGACGGGTGATATCGGGTGCTATGCCCTGGGGGCTAACCCTCCCCTGAACGCTGACGATGTCGCGGTCTGCATGGGCGGCGCTTTCGGGCTGGCCAACGGGTTCGCCCATGTGGTAGACGCGCCGGTGGTGGCCCACCTCGGCGACAGCACCTTTTTCCATTCCGGCATACCCCCGATGATTAACGCCGTCTACAATAAGTCTAATATAACCATGGTCGTGCTGGACAACTCGACCACCGGTATGACCGGCTTTCAACCGCATCCCGGCGCCTCCGGCGATGAAACTCTCGATATAAAAATCGAGGATATCGCTAAAGCCAGCGGCGTTAAATTCGTCGAGGTCGTTGATGCTTTCGATTTACCCAAGCTCATCGACGTAATGGAGAAGGCTATCAGATTCGAAGGGCCATCGATTGTTGTCGCCCGCCGACTCTGCAATATCCTGGATGCCAGGGTAAAGCGAAAAACCGGCGAAAAGGTCGTTCCCTATGAGGTCGACCCGGATAAATGTCTGGCCGGCAGTCAGCCCTATTGCCAGGCCACCTGTCCCCTCCACATCGATATCCGGGGGTATACAGGCCTGATTAAAGAGGGCAAGTTCGACGAGGCGCTGGCCTTGATAAAGGAAACGCTGCCCTTCCCGGCTATCGTCGGCAGGATTTGCACGCGTCCCTGCGAGGATAAGTGCAAGCGGAGCGAGGTCGAGGAGGCTGTTGCCATCAACGCCCTCAAGCGTGCCGCCACCGACTACGGTAAGTATAAGGATGACTACTCGATTGCCGCTGAAAAGAAAGAGAAAGTGGCCATCGTGGGCGGCGGACCCGCCGGCATTATGGCGGCTTATGACCTGCGCAAAGCCGGCTATAAAGTCACCATCTTTGAAGCCCTGACGAAGCTGGGCGGCATGATGGCGGTGGGTATTCCGGAGTTCCGCCTGCCCCGGGATGTGCTCGATAAGGAAACGGGTATTATTAGGAAACTCGGCGTGGATATTAAGCTTAATACCAGAGTCGGGAAAGATATAAAAATAGAGGATTTAAAGAAAGACTATAACGCCGTCTTTATTGCCGTGGGGGCGCATAAGGGTGGCAGCCTTGGCATTGAAAACGAGAAAGCCGGTGGCGTTATCGACGGCACCGAATTCCTGTACAAAGTCAATACCGGGGAGAAAATAAATCCCGAAGAAAAGGTGGTTGTGGTTGGCGGCGGCAACGTGGCAATCGACTGTGCCCGCACCTGCTTACGCCTCGGTTTTAAGGACGTGAATATCGTTTACCGCCGCTCCCGTGCCGAGATGCCGGCTATCGTAGAAGAAATCAACGAGGCCGAGCACGAAGGCGTGAAGCTGACGCTGCTCTCCGGCCCGAATAAAGTGGTCGTGAAAGGTGGCAGAGTAGCCGGGCTGGAATGCCTCAAGATGAAGCTGGGCGAACCCGATGATAGCGGCCGTCGCCGGCCGGTGCCGGTCAAAGGTTCGGAGTTCGTTGTCGAAACGGGAATGATTATCGCCGCCGTCGGCGAGGAGCCCGACCTTGCGTTCATGACCGGGGAAACGGCCGGGGCGATTACGGGAGGCTATATAAAGGCCGACCCCGTCACGCTGGCGACCGGTATCAAAGGGGTGTTTGCCGGCGGTGATGCCGTCACCGGGGCGGCTACCGTTATCCAGGCGCTGGCGGCAGGGAGAAAAGCGGCCAAGTCCATTGATAAATATATCAAAGGTGAACCTATTGATGAAGGACGCGAGGGCGAAGAGGTTTTCGAGAGCAAGCTGATTGTCGATACCTGGGGTATCGAGTCGGAATCAAGGTCGCCAATGCCGGTGCTGCCCGTCGCTCGGAGAAAAGACAACTTTAAAGAGGTAGAGACCGGGCTGACCAGAGAAAAGGCTGTTGCCGAAGCCGGGCGTTGCCTTTCCTGCGACTGCCGTATCTGCATCGATTTACTCGCCTGTCCCGCCCTAATCACAGATAATGGCAAGGTGGCGGTGGATACTGCCGGGTGCCCGGGCTGCGGTGTCTGCGCCCAGGTATGCCCGCACGATGCAATAAAACCGGGAGAGTAGTATGACTACGAAGAAAGAGATCAACATTATTATATGCGGAGTCGGAGGCCAGGGAGTCGTCCTGGTATCAGAGCTGCTCGGTAACGCCGCCGTCAGGGGCAAGGTGGCGGTCAAGGGCTCGGAGGTACTGGGCATGGCGCAGCGGGGAGGTTCCGTATTCAGCAATCTCCGGCTGGGCGGTGACGTTATCGCCCCGATGACGCCGGAAGGAAAGTGCGATGTCCTCATCGCCGTGGAGCCCTCGGAAGCATTAAGGAATATCCAGTACCTGGCGAAAGACAGCGTGGTCGTTCTCAATACAACCACCGTTCTTCCTTACACGGTATACCTGGGAAAGAGCGGGTATCCCACTCAGGACGAAATTATTAACAAGCTTAAAGAAGTCACCGGCCGCATCATTACTCTGGACGCCGGCGGGTTGGCTAAAGAAGCCGGTAGCGCCCAGGCGGCCAATGTTGTTATGCTCGGGGCTTTGTTCGGCACGGGCTTGATGCCGGTAAAAGAAGAGACCGCCAAGGAAGCGATACTGTCACGCTTTAAAGCCAAGGTCGGCGAGATTAATATTAAGGCGTTCGACCTCGGTTACGAGCACGTGCGGAAAGCCCTTAAAAGTACGGCGGCAAAACGCTAGCTATAATATCTCCTGTGTCACCGGTATTTCTGGTAATAATTATCTTTTGACTTTGGTTGGGAAGATAACACCTTCGCCGCGCTCGATTTTGTAGTCTCAGGCAGATTAGCCCCCTGTTTTACCAGGTTACGGCGTAATTCTTGATAGTCTACCTTTCGGGGCTGGATGCCCGCCTTAACTGCCAGCGCCGCCGCCGTACCCGCCGCCTGACCGTAGCAGATACAGTGCGGGATGATATTAAAGGTCTCGTTGATGGTATCCGCCGATGAAAAAGCCCGCCCGGCCACGAGCAGCCCGTCAACGCGTTTCGGTACCAGGCAGCGGTAGGGGATGCAGAGGATGGGGTGCTTCGCTGAAATCTCGCCGTAATCGTTGTTGGCCAGTACGGCAATGGTGTCCTCAAAGACCTCGTCTGTCTCTAGGTCTTTTTCGCTGACCGTGTACTCCCCGGTTATTCTCCGCCCGCCCTGGGTGCCCAGCTGCGGGGCAGTCAGCATGATGAAACACTTCTCAAAGCCGGCGACATGCTTCTTCATGAACTCGTAGGTAATCAGGGCGCGCTTTCTGGCGACTATATCTATCTTCGTCAACTGCTCGACGTCCATGGCGTCGGTGCGTTCCGGCTGAGGCTGCATGCAGTGGTACCAGACGACATTCTCCTGGTTTCTCAGGACTCCCTTCATGAAGTGAGGATAACCGCCCAACTTCGCCAGTTCCTGCATCAGTTCCTTGAGTTTTTCCGGCTGTTCCGCCTTGAAGGAATCGTATTTCCCGAGGTTGACGTTGGCCATCCAGAAAACCAGGGCCAGCCAGGCCGTGCGGCGTTTGTTGTCGCACTCGTTATCGTACTCCGCCCCCGCCGCCACGAAAATGTCGCCGTCGCCGGTAGCATCGATGATGACTTTACCCAAGAGCGCCTGCCGCCCGGACTTGCTTTCGAAGAAAACGCCGTTGACCGTATTCCCTTCCATGATGACCTGTGTCCCCCAGGAATGGAGCAGCAGGTCGACACCCGCCTCCAGCACCATGTCGTTGAGTTCGTCCTTGAGGATTTCGGGGTCGACCACAGCGGAGTACAATACCCGTTCCTGGCCGGTATTATGGTCATCACGGACGTAGAACCATCTCAGGCCAGCATCCAGATAATAGTCCACTACTTTTTTTTCGGCAGTACCCCAATCTTTCTTTTCGGGATAGGAAGTCCCGCCCCTCTTGTCCAGTCTGTCCAGGAGCTCGAGGGTGAGTCCGTAGATACGCTGCTGGCCGGAGATATCACTGAGGTTGGGGATAATATTGACCAGACCGCCGGTAGCCATGCCGCCGAGGTGCCCGTATCTCTCGACGAGTACCGTTTTAGCGCCGCTGCGGGCGGCTGCTATCGCCGAGGCGATACCTCCGGGACCTCCTCCCACCACCACGACATCCGCATCGCGGCAGACTTTTATTTTACGACTGGGTTCGGTAATCGTTTTAACTGACACGATACACCTCCAACTCTAAGGGGGTAGCTTTTATCACTACCCCCTTGTCTACCATTTATCTTAATGCCATACCAACCCTTTTAAAGATGGCGGGTTTCAGCTACCTCTGGGCGGCCCTCCCGGCGGTGGACCTAAAGTAAACATAGATGTAGAGACCAAGGGTGGCCCTTCGTATTTATAGTCTACCTTCTTGGTAACATCCGGCAGGGGTACGCCCTGCTTGGCCAGCTGTTTCTGGAGCGCCTTGATATCCACTTTCTTGGGGCTGACGCCGGCTTTCAAGGCCAACGCCGAAGCCGTACCGGCGGCCTCGCCGAAAGCGATGCAGTGCGGGATGAGGTTGAACCACTCCTGTACGTGTTCGTCCGAGGAGAAAGCCCGGCAGGCTACCAGCAGATTGTCCACATTCTTGGCGAGCAGGCTACGGTAGGGGATATACATCAGCGGGTGGTCCAGCGATTCCTGCCCCCGGTCGAGGTCCGGGAAGATGGCGATGGTGTCCTCGAAAGGCTGGTTGTCGGCCATGTCTTTCTCGGTCAATTTATATTCCCCGATGAGGCGACGACTGCTGCGGGTGCCCAGCTGCGGACAACTCAGTACGATAAAGCTCTTCTCGAAGCCGGGCAGGTGCTTCTTCCAGAAGTCGTAGGTTATCATCATTTTCTTCCGGCCTTCGAACTCGACGCGGGTCAGTTCTTCGACGTCCACCTGGCTCTTGTTCGGGTAGCGGTTGTGGCACCAGACGACAGATTCCTGGTCTTTAAGAAGGCTCTTAAAGTAGCTGGGGAAACCGCCGGCCTCCATGCACTTGCGTGAAAGCTCCATGAATTTCTTAGGCTCGTTCTTCCTGAAGCCCTCAGCCTTTTCGAGGTCGACGCCGTCCACCCAGAAGCACAGGGCCAGGTTGGCGATACGGAAGTTGGGCGGGATATTGTCTTCAAACTCGATGCCGGCATAGGGGAGGAGGTCGCCGTCGCCGGTGGCGTCGATGACCACCTTGCCCAGTATCGCCTGCCGTCCCGACTTGCTTTCGAAGATAACGCCCTTGCACTTGTTGCCTTCCATAATAGGCTCGGTACCCCAGGAGTGCAGGTAGGTCTTAACGCCCGCCTCTTCCACCATGTCGTTAAGGATGGCCTTGGAGATTTCGGCATCGATGACGGCGGCATAAATCACCCTGTCGAGTCGCACGTAGAAGAAAATACGGTCGAAATAATACCTGACGAGGTCCTTATCCATCGAGCCCCAGTGGTCTTTCCTGGGGTAATCGACGGCGCCTCGAACGTCCAGCCGGTCTATCCATTCCTGGGTAAGGCCGGCAATCTGCTGCTTGCCGAAGATATCCGTGAGAAGAGGAATAATAGTAACCAGGCCGCCGGTGCCCATGCCGCCCAGGTGGCCGTATCTCTCGATGAGTACGGTGTCGGCGCCGTTACGCGCGGCCGATACGGCCGCGCCGATGCCTCCGGGTCCCCCGCCGACGACAACTATATCAGCTTCACGGGCTACCCTGGTCTCTCGTGCGGCTTCTTTAATCATTTTCATATATACCTCCTGAGTAAGGGATAATAATATTCTCGTTGTGAAAATGGTGCTAGTAAAAAGAATATAAGATACTCAGGCTGACTGTCAAATTACCGGTAGCGACTTAAATCACATACCGGCGAGGTGGTTTTCCGGTACACTCAATACGAGTAATCAAGTACCGGACTAAGGAGAAAGCGATGCCGATATACGGGTACAGATGTAAGGGATGCGGTGAGAAATTCGAATCATTCCGCAGCATACATGAAAAAGACAATGATGTCGTATGCCCCAAGTGCGGGCGAAAGCACCCGCGGAGGGTTTTATCTTCGGTTTACAGTAATAGTTCATCAGGTAATCGAGGCAATCTGAGTGTTCCTACCTGAGGCCCGGGTTGTTGAAGCCGTAGGCTTCTACAGGAAATATTGGCAGGAGCAGCTGACATGCACATGACAAGAAAGCTGGCATTACTGGATTATAACAAGTGCCGGCCCGAAACATGCGAAGATGGCGTATATAGCGCAGCTCAGGCCTGCCCTTCTAAGTTGTTTAAACAGGAAGCCCCCTATGCCGTACCCGAACCGGAGCCGTCTGCCTGCCGCGCCTGCGGCGATTGTACGCGGGCCTGCCCTCAGCAGGCGATACGGATAGTCACTT
>CAYNDI010000107.1:2316-7822 GCA_964395955.1 uncultured Dehalococcoidaceae bacterium | reverse complement strand
CGGTGACAGTTACTCTTGACCGCCCCTTCGTTTTCCTGATTCGTGATATTCAAACTGGCACTATCCTGTTTATTGGACGTGTGATGAATCCGGGCGAGTAGGCCAGTCTCGAATCGCCACGGGAAAGGTAAGATAATTCCTGATAAATTAGCTTCCTACAAATGACGACTGAAGCCTCCTATATAGGGAGGGCGATAAACGCGCTAATTCTCGAAATTTTACTTCAAGACTCATTGTTGAATTCGTTAAGGTAGAAAAGGAGATAATTGTTTAGTTCAACGTTATATTAAGCAAGACAGAATTCAAATATTGTTTCAGGGGGAGTTCGACTCTCCCCCGTCTCCACCAGAAACACAAAAGAGCCCCCGTATTACCGGGGGCTTTATTAGCACCGGGCATTATAGTAGTAAAGGCCGGTACTTCGGCGGGCTCACTATGAATTCCGGATTACCTTGTTGTATATGCACCACTCCATAATCCTGTGAAGAAACTCTTGGCATTAATTCCCAGAACTCGAGTATCATAGCCGCCCTCCTGGACCACAAGCGTAGGTAATCCCATTGAACCTATCATTTTCCCGATAGTTTCAAAATCGCTGGCTTCTAAAGTCCAGCTGCCGGTAGGGTCTTCCCTGGCGGTGTCCAGACCAAGAGCAATAACGAGGAATCTGGGATTGAATTTAACGATTCTTTTAATTGCATTTTTCAGGGCTTCGATATAGACATCGCCCCCGATGTTTTCCGGCAACGGAATGTTCAGATTGAATCCTTTACCGGGGCCTTTACCCTTTTCGCTGACGAATCCGCTGAAATAAGGGTAAGTAAAGCGCGGTCGCCCGTGGAGAGATACCGTCAGCACATCGGAACGTTCGTAGAATATCTCCTGCTGGCCGTTACCGTGATGATAATCAACATCAAGAATAGCGATTTTACCATAATCACTGAGAAGTTCGGCGGCGGCCGCTGCCGAGTTGAAATAACAAAAGCCGCCGAAGCTGGCTATCTCGGCATGGTGACCGGGGGGGCGTACCAGCGCGTAAGCCAGACGGTAACCTTCGAGAAGCTGTTTGGCGGCGGTTAATGCGCAGTCGACGGCTCGCTTGGCCGCCAGATAAGCGTTGCCGGTAAGGGGTGTAAAGGTATCTATGCAGTAATACCCGGCGCGTATGGGTAGATCTTTAGGAGGACGTGTCCTGTTTCGTATCGGAAAGACGTAGGGATAGACAGCGGTATCCTCATCGAGACGGGTACATACGGCCTCTAAATAGTTGACAAAGCGGTGGTCATGGATTCTCTTGAGATTGTCTTCGGAAAAATGGCGTACCGGCACTCTCTGGAACAGGGTAGTTTTGGATATTTCGTCCAGAATCGCATCTATTCTTACCGGAGATTCTACATAACCGACTTCTTCTATATGGTGAATCCAGTGGCGGTCATTGATAACCAGTCTGACGCGTTTATCCAGAGGTGTGGTCCGCTGGATGGGCACGGGAGGTTTCTTGACATACCGGGGAGGTCTCAGCTGGACGGGCTCATCCTTGAATGATTCGACTACCTTATCGACATACTCCGGCGGGCAGATACCCCGGTACTTACGCTCCAGGATTGCCCGGACGATCTCACGAGCGGTATCACGGGGCAGCTCAATCTCCTGTCCCAGGTCATCGTAAACCAGATAAGGTGGGTTGTCATCCCCCGTTTTGAGAGGCGTTTCGTAGGCCGTGTTAATGATGGGGCGTGCCCCGTATCTTTCGTAGAAGCGTAAACGCGACGCGTTCTGTTTCCTGATTACAGGGTCGCGGCTCAATTCCGGAGTGTCGGGAAGGCACTCGAAAAAAAGTCCGATAGCTTCCAGGTCGAGTGCCTCCTCGCGTACCCTTTCGTAAAGGGCCCCCCCGATACCTCCGCCGGTCTTCTGCTCGGCGGCGGAGATATAGTCCAGATAGCAGAATTTCAGGGTTGGTGCGTGGAAGAGAAGGGCAAAACCGTCGATATGCCCCTTGGCGCCTTCGGCGATAAAGAGTATCGCGCGGAAACGGTACTTCATGGGATTACGCAGTTGCTCCGGGAGCTTTCTTATCTCTCTCTTGGTAAGCATGGGGAACTGAGCGCGCAAGATATTCTGAACCTGCTCGATAGCTTGCTGGTTAGCTGGAGTAATATCATCATATACACGTCTGATACGAAACACTGGTCTCTTCCTAATTCTTCCGGATAGAGTCGAGAATTGTCTAAAGGAGCCCGGCGATTCTACCCGAACTTCTTTTGAAGTATGAGTTTATCATCGCCAGGTTCGTAAAAATCCAACACGCGAGCTATCTCGTCGTAGCCGTGCCGGTCATAAAACTGCCTGGCCTTTCTGTAGGCTGGTGTGGAGGATGTCTCGACCAAAGCAAGCCTCCCCCTGGATTTTTGAATTTCCCTCTCGGCAGCTTTCAGGAGCGTACCGCCGATACCCTGTCCTCTTCTTTTCCGGGATACGGCTTCCCAGTAGATGTCCCAGGTGCCATCGGTGAGCGGGGTGGGCCCGTAACAAACATATCCAACGGCTTCTTTATTGTCTTCGGCTACCAGTATGAAATAGCCCGATTTTTCATTATCCCGCAGGCAGGCGTCGATTAATTCTACGGCGACGACGACTTCCGAATACTTGAACTCGGGAGTGTTTTTTAAAATCTCCAGCAGCGCCGTTCTATCCGGCGGTGATACAGGTCGTATTTTTAAAGCCATTTCTTTTCCTGTCCAGGGCGAGTTTGATTATTCTTTCAATCAGCCTGGTATAGTTCATACCCGCCGCGGCCGCCTGGAGAGAGACGCCGGCCCCCGGCGAAATGTCCGGGTTGGGGTTTACTTCAATTACGTTGATTATATTCCGGTTGTCTGCCCGCATGTCAACACGGGCGTACCCTGAGCCGCCGAGTATAAAAAAAGCCGCCAGGGCGCTCTTTCGGATAGATTCACGTTCTCCGGCCGTGATTTTCGCCGGACATACTACCTTGGTATTCCTGTAATAGACGCTGTCCGGTTCCCATTTAGCCTCGAAAGTAAGAATCGGCGGCATTTCCGCCGGTAGTGTATACACTATCTCGGATATCGGAAACACATCAGGCCGCTTATTGCCAATGACGGTAATATTGAACTCACGTCCGTTTATAAACTCCTCGACAATAACCTGGTTGCCGTAGTTATCATAAATGGTTTTTACACGCTCCTGTAATGAAGAGATATCATTGACAACGCTTTCGGGAGCTATACCGTGACTGGCATCTTCGCGGCACGGTTTAACGATACAGGGGAACCGGAGTCGGAAGAAATTTATCTTTTGGGGACTCAGCAGCTGGAAATCCGGCGTGGGAATGCCGTTGGCCCGGAGTAATTTCTTTACTGCAAACTTGTCGAGGGCGGTCTTCAATGCAGATGCCGGGCACCCCGTGCAGGTTTTCCCCATTTCCGAGAGAATTTCCGGTACCAGTGCCTCCGTTTCAGGTTCACCGGGAAATCCTTCAAAAAGGTTGAATACCAGCTCGGCATCCAGAGAGTCAAGCGTACTTCTGAGACTTTCACGCGGTGGTGACAGGGGGACAACAATAACTCCGTACCTGAGCTTGAGCAATGCCTGCTGCACGGCATCCACGCAGGGCAGGACGCTCAGGACCGCCTTATTCTCACCGGTGTTATCGTAATAAGATGGCTGGGTTTTACTGTAGACAATGGCTATACTGTCAGGCATTGCGGGCACCTCTTGAGAGCGGCATCGAGTACCGCGCCGATCAATCCCTGGTGAGTCCAACCCATCTTGACAGCCATGATAATCAGGTCGCTGTATGTTCCCAGTCCCGGAAGCGGATTTATTTCAATGAAGTACGGTGTGCCGTCGCTGCTGACACGAAAATCGATGCGGGCGAAGTCACGGCAGCCCAGCACTCTAAAAACATCAATACTGGTCTTTTCAATCTCATTGATTACTTTAAAGTTGAGTCGGGCGGGACATTCGTAATCCACCAGTGTTTCGTAGTCCCGCTTTACCTCGACCGAATAAACGAAATGTTCGACCTTGTCCCTGGGGAGGATACGCATGATACCCACCGTTCCAGGGGGTTTATTGCCGATAATACCCACGGTAATTTCATCACCGTCGATGAACTCTTCTACCATTACCGGCTGGCGGTAAAGTCCCAGGAGTCGCCGGATTTCATTAACGGCATGATGTATGCTGTGGGCGATGGAAGTGAGGCGGATCCCTTTACTGGAGCCTTCATAAGCCGGCTTGATAATTACCGGGAAGGTGAACTTCTCTAAAGATAAAAGACTCTGGCTTTCCTCATTATCAACAACCAACCACCGGGGTGTCCTGATTCCTTCCGCCGATAGCAGTTTCTTGGTGAGTGGTTTATCCAGACATACTGCCAGGGTCTGCGGGTCAGAGCCGGAATAAGGTAGGTTCAGCATTTCCAGTATCGAAGGAATCTGGGCTTCCCGGCCCCGGAAATTACCGCGGCCTTCGGCGATGTTAAACACAAAATTTACTTCTTCCCTGCGGATACTGTCGAAAAACTGTTCACCGCCGCCCAGCCGGACAACCTGATGACCCCTGGCTTCGATGGCATCGGCGATGATTTCAATCGTTTCCCGTGAATCGTATTCTTCCAGGGCATCATCGGTCATGGAGGTGTTTAATACTTCAGTTTTAAGATCGTATGATAAACCGATACGCATCAATTTCTCCTTTTTCTCACCGCAATCGGTACGGGTTCCGTCAGCAGGCTCTCCACGATATCATTTACCGGTTGTTCTGTCGTTGATGTCTTCATACCCGGTTCCGGATTTGGATTGCGGTAACGGTACACCTGTCCCTGGTAGTTCCTTACTAACAACTCTTCATCGGTCATCGATAGCACATAGTTCGGCTGCAGCGGGACTTTACCACCGCCATGAGCCAGGTCGACCACAAAGGTGGGTACCGCCAAGCCGGAGGTATGCCCGCGCATACCTTCGATTATCTTCACACCTGCTTCTACGGGTGTACGCAGGTGCTCCGTGCCCTGGACCTCGTCGCACTGGAAAAGATAGTAGGGTCGTACCTTCGCCTTGAGGAGTCCGTGACAGAGCGCGGTCATTGTCTCCACGGAGTCATTGACACCGCGCAGCAGTACCGTCTGGTTATTAACCGGTACACCGCTGTGTAGCAGGCGGTCGCAGGCGTCTATAGCTTCCGGGGTAAGCTCACGCGGGTGGTTAAAATGAGTATTCAGCCAGATGGGACCGTATTTAGCCAGAACACCGCCCAACTCCGCATCAATCCTCTGGGGCAGCACTACGGGGAACCTGGAGCCGATACGTATTATTTCGACGTGTTTTATTTCTCTGAGCTTAAACAGGACGTTCTCCAGTTGCTGGTTTGAAAGTGTCAGGGGGTCGCCGCCGGATATAATCACGTCCCTGATGCAGCTGCTGTTACGTATATAATCAAGCATCCTTTCAATCTCGCTGCTGGTACGCGTCCAGGC
>CAYNDI010000107.1:0-2306 GCA_964395955.1 uncultured Dehalococcoidaceae bacterium | reverse complement strand
GCGCCGTGCCGCCATTCTCTTTTACGCGTGCAGTGACGGCATAACATGGGACAGATATCCGTAAGTACCATTAACACACGGTCGGGGTAGCGGTGGACCAGTCCCGGAACCACCGAGTCCTCTTTTTCTCCCAGAGGGTCTTCCATTCCCATATAGGACATGGCTGTTTCTAAAATTGAGGGAACTGCCTGTTTTCTTATGGGGTCATCCGGGTCATCGGGATTGATCAGCGATAGATAGTAGGGTGTGATAGCTAGCGGGTATCGTCTGGTAACCGTTTCAAGCAGTAATTTCTCATCGAAGGACATCAGAATAAACTGACTTAGCTGTTCAACGGTCGTGATACGGTTCCGGAAATGCCATTTCCAGTCATTCCAGAGGTTATCGGGAACGCCGTAGAAAAACCTTTCTCTATAGGTGACACGTTTACCGGGAGGTTCTTCCTGGGCAGCGGGCAGGCATGTTTGTTCAACTGAAGACTCCGTACTGATATCGTTACGGAGCCGGGTCCTGGTGGTGACTCTGGGAGAAACGGGGGCAGAGTGTGGAGAGACTGTCACCTGTGCTGTATTCAATTTTTCCTTTCGCAACACTCCTTTTTCGTATTGGTGTTATTAATGAAAACCGGGCTCATCGGCCCTATTGCAATAACCTTATATTCATGTTATACTATTCAGGAAATATAATTCCTGAATTAATTATACGATATTGTCAGAATTTGTCAATAGGTTTTCGGGATATTTAGTCCCTGGTACCTGAAAAAGCGGGGAGGTGTTATCATGCCGGGATGGAAGTTTTTAACCAATCACTCTCTCGTATTATGTATCATTGCCCAGCATCCCAGGATTACGGCCAGGGAGATAGCAGCGACTATCGGGATTACCGAAAAGACTACCCGTAATATCATCAACGACCTCGAAGCTGATGAATACATTACTAAAAAACGGGAAGGTCGTCGGCTGAAGTACTGGGTGGACGTTGATATGCCGCTGCGACACGAAATTCAGCAGGATAAGGCTATCGGTGACCTACTGGAAGTCATCGGTTGGAGACGGCGAAAGAAGAGAGCTAAAGAAGGCGCTATCTCCTGATACGGTTCTCAAAGTGACGACTTGGTTGAGGTTCTATTATTCAAAGGTAAAGCTTTGTCAATAGTACGCAGGTAATATGTATCAGGCTTTAAAGATATCCGGATACCGGTAAGGTTTCCCCGTGTTTACAAAAGATGACAGCCAAAGTCCGTCTCCGTTCCGATAATCTTGAAACAATACGGTGCGGAATTCTTGACAAGGATAATTCAACCAGCTAAAGTATCCGTGTCTCAGGTTTGTATGCTCGCTGATGACGCATAGTAAAAATCGGGAATAAGAGTGAGCGTATTTATCATTCTATTTTCCAGAAGAGTTATGTACAAATGCTTGGATAGTGAGGTGCCGATATCGTAGAGCAAGAATTTAAGAAACTTTTTTCCCCTATCACCATAGGCAACGTAACTTTGCCCAACAGGATAATCTTAACAGGGGCTTACCCCAGGCTGACCGGTGACAGCAAGATACAGTATTTTGTCGCCAGAGCTAAAGGTGGAGCCGGGATGGTCATGTCTTCCCCTCATCCCCCTTTTACAACCAATGAATCCATGATTCCTGAACTGAAGGCTTTGGCCGATGCCGTGCACCAGTATCCCACGAAGATTTTCGCCCAGTTGTTTAATCATGGCGGTCGCATGTGGGCGCGGATGACCGGAGGAGGCGCACCACCGGGCCCGTCATCGGTAAAAGTCAGGTGGCCGCTCAAGTCCGGTCCTGCGAGTGTCCCACATGCAATGGACAAGGATGATATCAAGCGCTTTGTAAAGGGTTTCGGAGATGCCGCCCTGGTCATGAAAAAAGCCGGCTACGACGGCATTGAGATTATGGCTGCCTGGTCTCTGCTTCAAGCAGCGTTCCTATCACCGATTTTAAACACTCGTTCCGATGAATATGGGGGAAGCCTGGAAAACCGCATGAGATTTCTGCTGGAGTGTATCGACTCTATTCGGGAGAACATCGGACCGGATATGCCTCTGGGTGTGAGATTTAACGGTGATGAGTTCATCCAACGTGTCTGGTGGACCGGGGAGCACGGGAATACCCTTGACGAAGCGAAAGAGATTGCCAGGGCCCTGGAAGCTACGGGTAAGGTCGACTATTTGTTTGCCTGCGCCGATGCCGTCGGCTCCGGTCACGTGCCTCCCATGTACTACCCCCTGGGCTGTTTTACCTATATATCCGCCGGGATTAAGGAAGTCGTCGATCTCCCGGTAGTCG
>CAYNDI010000106.1:4021-7875 GCA_964395955.1 uncultured Dehalococcoidaceae bacterium | reverse complement strand
CCTTCACCTCCGCAAGCATGGTCGTATTGATAAAGAGCTTAACACGGTAGTAAAAAAAGAGTCAAAATATGAGGATTTGAATGGCTTCATTCCATTGTTATATAGTTATTTAGATAAAATCCGTGTGGCAGAAAAGAGGCAATATGGAACCATTGAAGATCGGCTTTGTTCCCGCCCACCGCGAACCATTCGATGAAGATTGGGCTTTGAAAATGCGCCGCCGCTGTCTGGACAATTTCCCCAGCAAACCATTAATGGAAATAATAGTACCTGACGAACGGCTGACCAAAGGAGGCTGCATAAGGAACGACGGCGAAGCGGAAAAAGTAATCGCCCTGTTCAGAGAAAAGAAAATCGATGGCCTGATAATCGGTACGATGACCTTCGGGGACGAAGTCTCGGCCCTCGCCGTAGCCTCGGCATTCGGTGATAAACCTATCTTTCTCTTCGGGACAAAAGAAGGCCCCTTCACAGAGGATGGGAACCGCCGTTCAGATTCTTTTTGCGGTACACTATCCATATCTTCCGGACTGCACCGGAGGCAGATTCCCTTCATCTTCGGCGGTATTGTGTTCCCGGAAGAAAAGGACTTCAGAGAGAGTCTCACGGACTTTTTACGGGTTTGCGCTATCTCACGGGGTTTTAAAGGAGCGAGGATAGGGCTGGTGGGCCCGCGCCCGGAACGCTTCGAGACCTGTATTTTCAGTGAAGACCAGTTGATGAGGAAATTCAAGCAAAGGGTCATCCCCATAGATCTGGCGGATATCATGAACCAGGCTAATTCACAAAAAGACTCTCCAGCCGTAAAACGGCTGGCGAAAAGTATCAAAGCCCAAGCCGACTCATCCGGTATTGGCGCGGCTACGATGCAAAATATTGCCGGTCTAGAATACGCCCTCGAACAGTTCGCGGCAGAAAAGGGAATTACGGCCATGGGTATTCAGTGCTGGACAGCGATGCAAGGAATTTACGGTCTGTCACCCTGCCACGCGATGGGGCGTTTAACCGACCGGGGTATTATGACCTCATGCGAGGTAGATATCTACGGGGCGTTGACAATGCTCCTGCAATACCTGGCATCACTGGGTAAGACCGTTCCCCATTTCATTGACTGGACGATAAAACACCAGGAAAAGGAGAATGTGTTCCTTGCCTGGCACTGTGGTAACGGGCCGCCTTCATTAGCCTGCCGGGACTGTGATATCTTGCTTAAATATCACAGCATTCTGGGCCCCTCGCTGGGGATAGACCGCTCCATGGGCACGGGTGAATTCCAGCTCGCACCGGGTGTGGTGACGCTTTCGCGTCTGCAGGAACAAGACGGTAAATTCAAGATGCTGGTGGCTGAAGGGAAAATCGTCGCTTCACAACAGAAGCTACGTGGCTCCTGGAGTTGGGTAGAGGTACTCGACCTCGATAAGCTTTATGCCACCCTGGTTAAAGAAGGTTTTGTTCACCATGCCAGCCTGATTCACGGTGATTGTTCACGCGCGCTGGTGAGTGCGTGCGAGTTGCTCGGAATTGAAGCTGTCGTCGTCTGACCAGTCTCACGAAAGGAGAAAAATGTTTAAATTCGGCGTTGATTCGCTTATCTGGACGGAAGAGTTTACGGAAAAAGACCTGCCGCTTATTGAAAAAGCGAAAGAACTGGGGTTTGAAGTCATGGATATCAATGTCAGCCACCCCGAACGCTTTCCCGTAAAGGCGGTGAAAAACAGGATTAAAGAAGTCGGCATCGAGTTAGTCACCACCATCGGCCTGCCCGCCGATTCGAACCCTATAAGCCCCGAACCGGAGATAAGGCGGCACGCTGTCGAGACTCTTAAATTGATGGTCGATATCAATAATGAAATAGGCTCGAAAATCCTAGGGGGTGTCCTCTACGCGGCATGGGGCTATCTATCCGGTAGAGGCCGCACCGATGAGGAATGGGCCTGGTCGGTTGAAGCGATGCGGGAGGTGTGCAACTACGCTAAAAGCAAGAGCGACCTTGTCCTTGCCATCGAGCCGGTGAACCGCTTCGAGACTCATTTTATAAATATTGCTGAGGACGCGGTCAGGTACTGCAAGGAGGTGGGGACGGGGAACCTGAAAGTCCACCTGGACTCTTTCCACATGATACGCGAGGAATCGAGTTACCGCGAAGCGGTCAAAACCTGCGGCAAAGAATATCTGGGCTACGTGCACGTTTGCGAGAGCAACCGCGGCATCCCCGGTACCGGATTGGTGCCGTGGCAAGAGTTTTTTACCGCCATTAAGGAAGTGGGTTATGATGGCCCGCTGACCATCGAATCGTTCGACCCCAATTTTGAAGAGCTGAACCGCCTCTGCGCCATCTGGAGGAAGTTCGCCGATTCCGGCGAGGAACTGGCGATAAAAGGTCTTCAAAATTTAAGGAAAATAGAAGCATCCCTGGGTTAATAGTGTTTATTATTTGGAGAACCGGATGAGTATTGAAAATCTGTTCGATATCAGTGGTCGGAAAGCCCTGGTAACAGGAGCGGGGCGGGGAATCGGTAAAGTGCTGGCACTCACGCTGGCAGAAGCCGGCTGCGATGTCGCTTTGTTCGGGCTGCACCGGAAAAACCTGGAAGAGGTAGCGGTACTGGTACAGAAATCCGGAGTCCGTAGCCTTATTCTCGAAGGGGATGTATCCCGGAGGCCGGACGTACAAAAGGCTTTTTCGGGCGTAGTTAAAGACTTCGGGCGTCTCGATATTTGCGTTAATAACGCCGGAATAAGTATGCAAATACCGGTGGAGAATATGCCGGAAGAGGACTGGGACAGCATAATGAATACCAACATGAAGGGCGTCTTTCTTTGCTCACAGGAAGCTGCCCGACTCATGATACCACAGAAAAGCGGCAGCATTATTAATATCGGCTCGATATCCGCCCGCGTGGTCAACGTGCCACAGAAGCAGGCGGTCTACAATACTTCTAAAGCAGGAGTGGTGATGCTGACCAAGTCCATGGCCCTGGAATGGGCGCCGCACGGAATCAGGGTAAATTCCATCAGCCCCGGCTATATGAAGACAGAAATGACGCTGGAAACGATGACACCTTTGTTCCCGACGTGGGAATCGCTGACACCGATAGGGCGACTGGGCGTGCCGGAAGACCTGCGCGGAGCGATTATATTCCTGGCTTCGGAAGCTTCCGGCTATATGATAGGCCACGACCTTGTGGTGGACGGGGGGTATACAATCCGTTAATCAGCCGAGGGGATATTTCTTTATAAGCCGGGCTTCCTCTCCGGCAAATCTTTCCAGGTATCCGCCCGGTCTGTGGAACGTACTTACGTCTTCGCCTGCCGGTTCTATTATTTCACCTCTCGGTAAAACTGCTACGCTGTAATCTTCCACATTGAATTTTTCGCCAGCAGATTTAAAGTAAGCGGAGATGCCGGCTACGGCTGCGCCAAGAGCGGCACCGCCTTTTCCAGTTACTACCAGCGGCCTGTTCCAGATGGCCGCGACGCGGCGCATGATACCCGGGCTACCCGTAGCGCCGCCCGTAACATATAACGGCTTTCCGGAGGAACGGCTGAAATCTCTCGAATGATAATATACCGCCGCCAGACTGGACTCGATAATACCAGCGTAATCACTGGCCAGGCTGGGACTGTAATTATTTATACGCGCCAGGTCGAACTTACCCGATGAAGGGAATGATTCATCACGGGGTTGCCAGAAAACCAGGTTTTGACCCAGCGGCGCCTGCTTCAGGGCGGCTTCAGCCGGTACATAGTCCTCCTTATGCATACCGTAAAGCGTCCGAACCTGGTCCCAGACTAAAGCGCCGTTTGTGCGGCAGCCGAACATGAAAGGCCGGCCGACGCCATCGTACATAGCG
>CAYNDI010000106.1:0-4011 GCA_964395955.1 uncultured Dehalococcoidaceae bacterium | reverse complement strand
TCCGTTGCCACCATGAAAACGAAGCTGGAACCCATACTCAATAAATCTCCACTGACCGGCACTTTCGATTGCGGATTATCGCCGGAGCCAGCGACTATCAGGCATTCGCGATTGAAACCGTACCTGTTGACAAAATAAGCGGCAATCCTCCCTACGGTAGCGTCCGGCGCGGTGATTTCCGGCAGTTTTGTCCGTAAAGCGTTCTTACCGCCCGCCAGACCGCGCGAGACGGCACGTAACAGCGCATCCGACCACTTTTTATGCCGGTAGTTCATCAATGACATGCCGCAGGCATTGCCAAAATCGACGGGAATACTGGCATTACCGGTCAGGGCTGCCGGGATGAAGCTGCTTATTAGCTGCACAATACCCGTGCGCGCGTAAATCTCCGGGAATCTTTCGGCGGTACGCCTGATAACGAGCCCGGTAAACCTTAGCTGTGCGTCCGAGCCGGAAAGTTTAATCAATCTCTCTTTACCGCCGACATTGTTCCTGATAAAAAATGCCTGCGTAACTGTATCAGCCGTCATCCAGATGGGTGCGCGTTCATAAGCCAGGCTGTCCTTCAACAGAGAAGCAAGATTCGATGCCTCACTGCCGGTTTTATCAAACGATGCGAAAACGGAGGGAGCTTTGCTGTTCAGATAAACATGTCCGTGCTGCTGTCCGGAGGTGTTGATAACGACGACTTTTTCCAGCGAGATTGATTTCTTCAACTCGGAAAAGATAGCATCGAGGGCAGCGAGGAACATTAATGGAGGCTGGTCGGCTTCGCCTTCGGAGCGGGGAGGAAGGATATAGTCAGGCTCTCGAATTCCGAAGGTATTCAATCTTTCATCCTTCAGATAGTCCAGTGAGAGTTCAATGAGCTTTTTTTGCTCATAGATATCGAGCACCGACGCCGAAAGGCTCTGTGTGCTTATATCAAGACCAAGGGCGAGTCTTGGCTTAATCATTTATCGATTACATTTCAATAACGGTTTTAACCGAGCGCGGTTGGGGATTGGCCGCATAATCAAATGCCTTGATAGCGTCGGTGAATTTGTATCTATCGGTAATTAGCGGTTTGACATTTATTTTACCTGACCCCAGTAGCGAAAGCGCCCGTGGGTAAATATTTGCGTAACGGAAAATTGTTTCTATACGGGCTTCCTTGGTCTGTGCGGCAACAATATCCACCGGCACCGGATTGACCGGCATACCGATGAAAACCACTTTTCCTCCGGGACATAAAGGCTGAAAAATCCCGTTAATCGCGGCTTCGCTGCCACTGGCTTCGAAGATAATGTCAACTCCCCAGCCGCTTGTCTCATTTTTCACCGCATCCGTCAGGTCTTGTTTTTTTATATTGACCGGTATCATACCGTAAGTAGAAGCCAGATCAAGTTTGGGCTGAATGACATCGGTGATAATGACCTTGCTGCACCCTCCTGCCAGTGCGGCCAGACCTGCCAGTATGCCGATTGTCCCGCAACCGGTTACCAGCGCGACATCTCCCGGTTTAACATTCGCTTTTTTTACCGCCTGCAGGCCGACGGAAAGCGGCTCGATGAGAGCTCCTTCGGCGTAACTTACGTTGTCCGGCAACTTGAAACAAAACATGGCGGGGTGCACTACCGTCTCCCTTAAACAGCCGTGTATCGGCGGCGTTGCCCAGAAAACCACATCCGGGTCGAGATTATACATCCCTTCCATTGTAGCCCGGCTACGTAGGTCAGGCACGCCCGGCTCTATGCAAACCCGGTAGCCGGATTTTAATAATTTCACGTTTTTACCGACCTCGATAACCGTACCAGATGCTTCGTGACCCAGCACCATCGGCTCTTTCACAATGAAGTTGCCTATTTTACCATGTGTATAATAGTGCACATCGCTTCCGCAAATGCCAACGGTATGTATCTTTATACGCACGTCATCAGGTCCGAGCGTTTCATTGAAAGTCATATCAAGAATGGCGAGCCTATTCTTTTCTTTCAGCACTAACGCCCTCACGAATCCTCCTCAAACCTTGCATTTTTGTTCCATATTTCGCCAGCTAAATGGATTTTTGAACAGTACATAATTATACTATGTTTTGCTCATAATTAGGAACTTCTTTTCTTACTAACAGTTGCTATAAGGTTAAAATCCTTTTATTGGCCTGATATGAGCCAACTTGAGTAGTTCGTTTTTCTTGCTAACTAACATACATACTGATTTTTGTGTAATGATGACTAAGGGCTGCATATTCTTATAGTGGCTTTTAAAAACGAAGAACTGTAGTAAAACTATCAATAAGTTCACTGAATTTGTTAAGCAAATGCTAGGAGGATTTAATAAAATGGGGGATTTGAGCCTAAAAAGAAGTGGCAGCGGGTGGATTTGAACCACCGACCAAGGGCTTATGAGTCCCCTGCTCTGCCACTGAGCTACGCTGCCACAGGCAAAATATAGCATAAGGCAGATAGACTAGTCAATCAGAAGAGGCTCGAACAAATGCACCCTGAATAAGCATGAAAAGGAGGTAGAAATGGCTTGCTTACTAAGTGTCCATGGAAACCTGCGGTCGCTCTACAAAGAAGCTGGAGCACGAATTCGGTCATGTGGTGGGCGGCTTTACTTTTCTATGCTTGTTATGGCAGATCTTCGGTGGGTAGCTGGCTAATGGAGATTACTTGATCGGTGGCTATCTCTACCTCCGGCATGCCGTCAGTGAAGTGGGGTTTGGGGGAAGTAACCTCTCCACCCGGGCTATAGGTTTTCTCCTCTGTGATTGTGTTTAGCAGGGTGTACACTATGCGGAAGTTGCCCTGATGGTTTCCAGCATGCCCGGCAGGTAGAAAACAGGTGAGGATTTCCCACTCATTGTATATATCGCGTGCCCAGACCACGACTTGACCATCCTGAACCGCTTGCGGCCCTTCGCCTTGCCTCCAGCTGCCGGTAACAACTCTTAGTAGTTTTCTCGCCGTAAAGCTGCACAGTGAGTCTTGATCTATGACGGCATCCGGCGTTGATAGCATCTGTCTTCCTCCGGGGCTTTCGCCCTCGCCCAGCTCTCTTACTTGCTCTGTTACTACCGAAACTCTTATTTCATCTTCATATTTATCCAGAAGTTCGCTGAGTTTCTCCAAGAGCTTCTCCCTCGTCGTCTCAGATTGCGGTTTCGATGTATCGCCGATCATGACAACTGTAGGTTGAGGAGCCGTAGCTGGAGCCGGTTGCGGGGCTTTACTACGACGGTATGCGAAGAATATGCTCAGGCCGACGGCCAGAGCAATCAGGGAAATAAAGAGGATTGGTCTTGTATAGTCCGGCTCCCAGTTCACGTTTATGGTCTTCGGACCATCCATAATCTCCGTGCCGCCATAGTCGGCGGCTATCAGCTTACCGCCAAATACACCGAGGATTCCAGACATAGCTACCTCGCGTGTATCCAGCGTCCATTGAGCTTCACTCCCCGCCTTGTGCCAGGTACCACCGCCCGTCTCGCCATAGGGAGATGCCAGGGTTAGCTGATAGTAGGTATCGTAGTTGGCGATAATAGTTCCCGGCATAGTTACCGTTAGATTAAGGTCCTCGTCCCTGGCTGTTTCACCGGTGGGCAGTTGCCAGTGAGAAAAACGATACTGGGTATCGGACGTTTCTTCAACCTCGCTCGGGGCACTGGTTCTGAGGGCATACCCTTCAGTATACCAGCCGGTTCCTGTCACCTGACCAACCTCAATGGGATCTGTTTCAAATTCGATGAAATACTCAATATCGTCGTTGGCGATAATCCTTCCCGGCGTAGTGACAGTGAGGCGAAGGGTCTCGGTGGTGACGGTTCCCCCGGTGGGCAGTTGCCAGTGAGAAAAGCGATATCTGGTGTCAGCCGTGTCTTCAACCTCGCTCGGAGCAGTGGTGGTGAATATATACCCCTCGCTGTACCAGTCGCTATCTGTCACCCCACCAACCTCGCTGGGACTTTTGGTAACTTCGAGGAAATATTCAGTATGATAGCTAAAATGAGCATCGGGGGAACTCTCGCTT
>CAYNDI010000105.1:6788-8085 GCA_964395955.1 uncultured Dehalococcoidaceae bacterium | reverse complement strand
AAAATCAATGCTATGCCGACCATGATAGTCTTTTTCATCATCAATACCTCCACTTGTTTGATTTCAGGTCTTACACCCTAGACGTCTCTTTATTAATAACACAGCCTTCTTAAATATTCTCTTAAAACCCCTCCACCTCTTTCATCAGGGCGGTTAGAAAGTCCTTTTCTTCCACCACCGCCACCTTTTCCCCCCTCTTAAAGATAACGCCTTTGCCCTTGCCGCAGGCGATGCCCACGTCGGCGTCTTTAGCCTCGCCGGGGCCGTTGACCACGCAGCCCATCACCGCCACTTTTATCGGTTTATCTATCTTCAATAGCCTTGCCTCGACCTCTTGCGCCAATTTTACCACGTCCGCCTCGGTGCGACCACAGGTGGGGCAGCTAACGAGGACGGGTCCGTGCCGGCGCAGGTCGAGGCTCTTTAATATCTCGTAGGCAGCGATTACTTCCTCGTGGGGTGGTCCGGTCAAAGATACCCGGATAGTGTCCCCGATGCCCAGCCAGAGTAAAGTACCGATGCCCACGGAACTTCGGATAACGCCCGTACGCGGCAGGCCGGCCTCGGTGATGCCGATATGCAGGGGATAAGGCACCTTCTCCGCGATACTCTGATACGCCTCGATGGTGGTGGGGACATCGAAAGCTTTCAGCGAGACCTTTATCAGGTCGAATTTAAGACTTTCTAGAAGGTGAATCTGCTCTAAAGCCGCCGCGACCATTTTTTGTGCGACGGTGAAATCTGGATTATCTATCTTCGGTAAGCTGCCGGCGTTCACCCCAATGCGTATGGGTACGCCCCTTTCTTTAGCCGCCAGCGCTACCTTCTTTACTTTATCCGCCTCCCCGATATTTCCCGGATTAAGGCGGAGTCCGTCCACGCCTGCCTCCAGAGCCGCTAAAGCCAGGTGGTAATCGAAGTGAATATCCGCTACCAGCGGTATCTTGATATTACTCTTTATGTCAACCAAAGCCCGGGCGGCTTCAGCATCGGGTACGGCGACGCGTATTATCTCGCAATCGATTTCCTCAAGCTCTTTAATCTGCCGGATGGTGGCTTGGACATCGCGGGTATCGGTCTTGGTCATCGACTGCACCATAACGGGCGCTCCCCCGCCGACAGTCACGTTACCTATACTAATAGCTTTACTGATACGTCTGGTATTCATAAAACCATTCCGCAGCGATACGACTGTATTCCTGCTTTTTGGAACCACCCCCGGTGTCCCCCCCCCAGGGTTAGGGAGGGGGGGGTTGTATAAAATAGGGGGGTAGGCCCACGTTGTAAACCCGTGTGG
>CAYNDI010000105.1:0-6778 GCA_964395955.1 uncultured Dehalococcoidaceae bacterium | reverse complement strand
GATTGTAGAAAAGAGGGGCTTCGCCCCTCTTAGACACCCCTTATCGTAATTAAGGTATCAGGCTCTCCCCACTCACCCACCGGAATATATCCTGGTAGGTAATCAGGACCAGCAGCGCCAGCAGGATGAGAAAACCGACGGAGTGCACAATACCCTCGATTCTCGCGGAGACGCGTTTGCCCCGCCGTATCCATTCTATGATGACGAAGATTATCCGGCCGCCGTCCAGCGCGGGGAACGGGATTATCTGGGTAATAGCGATGGCAATGCTGATAAACGCCGCCAGTTCCAGCACCGGGCTGATGCCGCTGTGGGCTACCTCCCCGGTAACCTGAACGATACCCACCGGCCCGGCGGGCACGAACGGCACCGTACCGACAATCATGCCGATAATGCCGTTTTTATAAAGGACCAGCGTCTCGATACACTCCCGAGCTCCGGTGGGAATTGCCCGCCAGAAAGGTAAGCTTTCGCTGACGACAGCCGCATTCTCTGTCCGGGATAGCGTTCCTATGGCGCCCTGCCCTTCCGGCGGTCGCCAGCGGGGCACCAAAGTGACCGTTTCGGTGGCGGTATCGGCATGGATAACGGTAATGGTAATCTCGTCGCCCAGGTTAAGCTGAATATTGCGGGCAAGGTCGCCCAGACTTCTTACCTGCCGGTTATCAATACGGGTGATGGTATCCCCGGGTTGAATCCCGGCCATTTCCGCGGGAGAGCCGGGGGAGACCTCTTCCACTACCACCTGCCCATCGATTATGTTATGGGGTACCATGTAAGCCACGGATAACAGTATGAAGGGCAGCAGCAGATTCAGGATTATACCGCCGGCCAGCACCAGCAGGCGGACGCCGTAGCCGCGGCTGGCCAGACCTTTGGGCACCTCCGGGTCTATCTCACCTGTTATCTTGTTAAAGCCCCCGAAAGGTATCCAGTTTATAGAATATATCGTCCCTTTAAACTTTTTCCCGTATACGCGAGGCGGGAAGCCGATGCCGAACTCCTCTACCGGCACTCCGGTGGCTTTGGCGGCCAGAAAGTGCCCCAGCTCATGGACGATGATAAGCACGGACAGGACGATGACGCCGACCACTATGGTGAGTATCATTTTCCGCCCCCACCGGCTATCGCCATGGCTTTCTCCCGCGCCCGGGCATCGGCGGTTAAAATATCTTTCATCGCTGGCTGAGCCATATTGTCATGCTGCTCGAGTACACGTTCGACTAAAGGGGCAATATCAACAAAGCGAATGCGTCCGGTCAGGAACAACTCGACCGCTACCTCGTCGGCGGCGCAGAGAGCCGCCGGAAACGTTCCGCCTTTTCTCCCCGCCTCAATAGCCAGCCGGAGACAGGGAAAGCTATCCATATCCGGCGGTTCGAAATGAAGGTCGGCAAACCGACTCCAATCGAAAGCCGGTAAATCAGAATTGGGCAGGCGTTCGGGGTAGGTCAGCGCGTACTGAATGGGCAGGCGCATATCGGGAAGGCTTAGCTGGGCCTTCACCGAGCCGTCCTCAAATTCAACCATGGAATGGACGATACTCTGCGGGTGAACCAGTACCGTGATATCATCAATGCCCGTGTTGAAAAGCCAGCGGGCTTCGATAATTTCCAGCCCTTTATTCATTAAAGTGGCCGAATCGATGGTCACCTTCCTGCCCATACGCCACGAAGGGTGCTCCAGGGCTTTCGCCACGGTTATCCCGGCCATTTGCTTTGCCGAGTAGCCCCGGAAAGGCCCCCCGGAAGCCGTCAGTATAATCCGGCGGATTGCCTGTTTTTCCCCGTCGATGCACTGCCAGATAGCGCTGTGCTCGCTGTCAACGGGTAAAATCCGGGCGCCGCTCTTACCGGCTTCGGCAGTGATTATCTCTCCGGCGGCCACCAGCGATTCTTTATTGGCGAGGGCAATATTCTTGCCGGCTTTGACCGCCGCCAGGGTGGCCCCCAGGCCGGCCGTGCCTGAGGTAGCGATGACTACGGTATCTATATCACGGTGAGACGCCATATCCTCCAGGGAAAGAAAGCGGCATCCCCAAGCATCAAATCGGGTGGTGCCTTCGCTTTCGTCCGGAGATATATAGCTGATGAACTCCGGACGGAACTCTTTAACCTGCTCCGCCAGTAAGTCCAGGTTTTTACCGGCCGCCAGACCGGCGACGCTAAAGCGCCCCGGCAGGGCGCGGACGACATCCAGCGTCTGCCTACCGATTGAGCCCGTCGAACCCAGCACTGCCAGGCGTTTTACCTTGTGTACCATGATATTTATATCTTACAACAAATGCGGAATTGAAGCTATTGTAGTAAGATATTAAATAAAGCTGGAGGGATGATGAATATGTCAATGGGTCCCGGTAAAAACGTAGTCCTGGCGGTCGGTGAAGATTATCACCTCAGGCAGGGGAAAGACCGTATCGTTTACGGCGGCATGCCTTCCGAAGAAGTCTATTCTATCGTGCAGAAAAAGGCCAGCGGCTATCAGGGCTATGCCTGGAGTCTGTTCTTTTCCAGAAAACAACGTGATATAACTATAGACGGTGTAAAACTGTACGTTGAACGGGTTGCCCCCGAGGAAATACAGTTCCGGGTAACGTAAACGTCCCTGTAAAAACGCCGGGCAAGGTTATACCACTATTTCCGATTTTCTCTTTTCGTTGCCCCGCAGGAACATGATGGTAACGATACCCCCCGGCCTCAGTCCCGCCAGCGCCTGTTCCAGATCGCCGGCATTACTGATACGCCGCATGTTCACCTCGGTGACAACATCACCGGCTTTAAGTCCCGCTTTCTCCCCCAGCGAGCCGGGAGATACTCCCCCGATGAGAGCGCCGAAAAGAGGTATCGTCCCCGTTTTCTGCGCTACCCTGTCGGCATCGGCTATCTTCAGGCCGAAACGCAACGGTTTGCCGTTACCGCCTCCGACCAGTAAAGCCTGCAGTCGCGCCCGGTCAAAGCCGATGACCGGCTGACCGTTAATAACCGTTACCGGTACGCCCCTTTGCCCGGTCAGGTTAACCATCTCCTGCGCCGCCGCGCGGTCACGGGAAACGTCATACTCATTATATTTCACACCAAGTCCGTCAAGAAAGCTCTTGACCTGATAGCAATAGCCTCACGTGGGTGCCGTATATACATTAATATCCATAACCGCTACCTCCGGAAATCATGACTCGCTGTCCTTGTCCACATCCACCTTGGGTAACCTGGGCAAATTCAATACGGTTTTATTCTTCTTCATCGGATTATAATCCGGAAACGCATTATAGAATTCCCTGACCTCACCGCAGCGTTTGCACTTGCCGGTGCTGGTCGGGCCGTTGGCGACTTCAATTTCCCAGTAATGATTACATCCGTCTCCGGCCGGGTGTTCCTGGAGCTTTTCTTTTGTCTTCTGCTTCATCATACACCCCCTCTCTGCCGTCTCACGTCTATTCTAGTGGAGAAGGCTTTCAATGTATGCGACTTTTATCATATATCAATGATATGGAAAGAATGTGAAATAAATATGAAGACAAAGTGAAAGGATAATATAGGTAAAACGATAATGAATTTACGGAAAGATACAGGAATTCTGAGGCTTTATTTATGCCTGATTATTTTCAATGACGATTTCAAAGGGACAGCTGATGGCCCCATTCGGGCATACCAGCTCGCACAGAGTACACCAGTGACAGTCATCGACCTCGATAACCGTTACCCTGTTTTCCGATAAGACCAGCGCGCCGCACTGGCAGACGCTGACACAAAGGCCGCACCTCTGACATTTTTCCTCATCGATTATCGGCATTACTTTCATTATTGTTTCCTGTCTAACTGTATTCTTACGCTAAAACCACCGGTTGTCTGCGACATTTCTCTCACTAACTAACACCCGCCGTTTCCCTGAGCGCCCGCTGGTCGGTAACGATAATGCGGTTACGCTCTATCCTGATAGCTCCTTCGTCTTCGAGGCTCTTGAGCGACCTGCCCACCATCTCCCGGGCGGTGCCTATCATCCCCGCCATCTCCTGCTGGGTGAGGCGCCTCCCTTCGCTGATGCGGTTATCGGCATATTCCAGCAGCATCTTGGCTACCCTGCCGGTGACATGCCGGAAGGAGAAATCTTCGACGAGGGATATCAATTCCTGCACCCTCACCGATAGCACCTGGATAACGTTCAGGGCTACCTGCGGGTGTTCCCTCATAACCGCTTCCAGGTCCTTCTTTTTCATGCCGTTCAGTACTACCGGGCCCATAGCTTCGATGCTGAAGGGATTCACACCGCCGCTTAAAACGGGGACATCGTTAAAGGACTCACCGGGACGTATGATGTGGAAAATCTGTTCCTTGCCATCGGCTGAGGTCTTAAAAACTTTCACCACGCCGGCAACCACAAAATACAGGGTATCGGAAGGCTCTCCCTCAAAGGAGAGTATCTCGCCTCTATCGGCTTTCTTCTCGAAGACGTACTTCCCGATTATACCGAGGACGTTATCATCCAGCCCGGTAAAGTACGGTAACGATTTTATAAATTCTATCTGGACGCCCATGTTTTTAAGGACTCTCTACCTATATCCTGTAGATAACTGCTAGGATTATAACAAGTCCGGCGGCATTCGGTAAAGTATGAAGTCTAAAATTACCTGTTTGCATATATATTCTTTCATACTCAACCCCCTTTATCCCCCAATTGTCTATAAAACTGGACAGGAAGACCGTCCTGTATTACAATTATCGATAATAATGTATTTCTTCAGGTCAATAAAATGAGCCGGTGGCTTAAAGAAAAAAAACTGGTGCTGGAAACAGCATGTAAAATGCTCGCCAGAGGACTCGTCGTGGGGACGGCGGGAAATGTCAGCCTCCGTTTGGCCCCGGAAGGCAACCGCCACCTGCTGGCCGTTACCCCCAGTTCAAGGCAATACGACACACTCACCGCCGACGATATTCAGATTCTGGACTTCGACAATCAGAAAGTCGAAGGTGACCTGCCCCCGTCCATAGAAACGTCGCTGCACATCGGCATCTACCGGGCCAGGCAGGATATCAACGCTATCATTCATACCCACTCGGTATCGGCTACCGCCGTGGCTGTGGCCGGACTGAACATACCGCCTATCCTCGATGAACAGGTTGCTTATCTTGGCGGAGAGATAAAGCTGGCCGGGTACGCCCCGAGCGGCAGCCAGGAACTGGCTAATAACGCCGTAATCGCCCTGGGAGACAGCAGTGCTGTGCTGCTGGCCAATCACGGGGCAATAGGTACCGGACGCGATATGGCAGAGGCCTTCAACTCCAGTGAACTCCTGGAAAAGATAGCCGCTGTTTACCTGCTCGCCCTGGCCGCCGGAAAAGTGACCGTGCTGACGGCGGAAGAACAGAGAACCGCCAGGACGATTTACGATAATACCCGGAAAAACCCGCGATGACATTAACAGTCGAATACACGTTGCCATTTCGCCGATAAGGAGGTGGAATATGACCAAGACTTTAAAGGGAATCCTGGTTGCCTATGGTGTAGTACTCATCCTGACCGGTCTTGCCGGTGTCATTGCCCCGGAACAAATGGCAAAAATGTGGAATCATATCGAAGTCGTCGGCTATGCCAAATGGTTTGTGGCGGCACTGGGGGCAATCTATATTGCCGCGGGCGTTTGGCTGGTGGTCGCCGGGCGTGACACGCAACCGCAGATGAACTGGGTCAAGTTCGCCATCACTCAAATCCTCCTCTCATTAGCCGTCAGTATCTACGCGATATTAAATGAATTCATCGGTTTCAATGTGTCTGTGTGCCTGGTTCTCGGTGTGGAGGCCGTCTTCGCGGTACTTTTCCTCATTTTTTATCCCTGGGGTTCCCGGAAACAGAAAACCTAGGTACACACCGTTCGATAACAATCTCTTCTATCTGCCTGTATCGGCTATAAAGTGTATTACGAACACTTCTCCTGAATTACGTTTGACATCGCGACACTATTTACAGTAAAATGAAATGGCACAATCTCCTGTAGATGGAATAATTGTGTCCGGGAAGCAAAGGGGACATTATTATTGGAGATGATACCTCGGCTACTTATCACCTGCGCGCTTTTTCCGTCCCCAACCACTGTAAAGACTACCGACCTTTTCGGGATATCATAACTATATAGGTGATATGGGACTGCTCAAGGGACGAAAGAAAGCTTTTTCGATTTATTCAGGGCATATCACGCTGCCTCAGCCAATCTACGGTTTTGACAGCAGTTGACATCCCGCACTGGTTATGAAGTCAAAACCCAACTTGCCCTCACCGGTCCTGAACAGGCAAGACTGATAAGGTTAAAAACTAACTTTACTGTTATTAAGATAAAAAACTAAAATCGGAGGAAAACAATGGCTTATCCAAAATACGAAAGCATTCTACTGGAAAAAGACAAGGAATACCCGAAAGTCACCTATCTTACCCTGAACCGGCCGGATAAGAACAACAGCATCAGCATCGGCGAAGAGTACATGACCGGCGATATCAAGAAAGCCATGTGGGAAATCAACCATGACGATGACTGTAACGTGGTCATCTTCAAGGGTGCCGGCCGGAACTTCTGCGCCGGGTTCGACCTTTCCATGGTCTACCGCGTCTACGGTGGCGCCAAGGGCGTCAAACCCAGCCAGAGAATCAGGCTGCAGACCGACCAGGACCAGCTTTACGGCTTCCCGCAGGCCATCCTGGACTGCAACAAGGTTGTCATGGTACAGGTCCACGGCTGGGCCATCGAAGCCGGATTGTATATCACCAAGGCTGCCGACATCATTGTCTGCGC
>CAYNDI010000104.1:0-8091 GCA_964395955.1 uncultured Dehalococcoidaceae bacterium | reverse complement strand
CATATGTTCTACGTAATAATTATAGGCTTTCTGCAGTCGTTTAATCGCCTCGATGTCCTCGAGGAGCGTCAGTCTCTTCTCCTGAGCTTTGAGTTTATCTTCCATCGCCTTTAGTTTTGCTTCCATTTCCTCGATTGTCATATCCTGCCTCCGTATTATTCTCTACTCGCCATCATTATAAATGTACTCGTAAATGAATTCCAGTAGTATACCCTCAATCCGCTATGTTATACTGAAAACCGACCCCAAAAAGCAAATCACAAGGAGATTAACGATATGGAAAAAGAATGGTCGAAGATGACCCGCGAGGAAAAACGCCAGGCAAGACTCAAGGACTATTTTTCCGGCGAAGGCATCAAGTTCCGCGATGCCAGGGCGGAAAAGCTCTATAAAGAGCGCGCCGTACGTCAGGTGAAGGCAATGATGTGTGAGGAACCCGACCGCGTGCCGGTCTCGTTGCCGACCGGCAACTACCCGGCTTACTATGTCGGCTCTAACTTCAAGACGATGATGTATGACTATAAAGCCTGCGTGAAGGCCTGGCGTAAGTTTATGGTTGACTTCTACGAAGATATGGACAGCTTTATGGGGCCCGGCTTCGTCTTCTCCGGCAAGGTGATGGACATCATGGACTATAAAAACTACACCTGGCCCGGCCACGGTCTGGGCGATGATGTCAATACCTTCCAGTTCGTCGAGGCTCAGTATATGAAAGCCAATGAATACGATGACTTTTTAAAAGATCCTTCGGACTTTGGTTTCAGGGTCATTACCCCACGCGTCGTCGGCGCGGCGGAACCGCTGAAATATTTCCCTCCCCTCAATACGTTCATGGGTATGCCGATGTCGCTGGCTTATACCTTTGCCCGACCGGAGATGAGAGAGGCCTTCAAGAAAATGATTGCCGCCGGTGAGGAGATAGAAAGACAGCAAAAGATACTCA
The DNA here is from genome assembly GCA_964395955.1 of uncultured Dehalococcoidaceae bacterium. Lineage (GTDB taxonomy): Bacteria > Chloroflexota > Dehalococcoidia > Dehalococcoidales > RBG-16-60-22 > CAYVPT01. Next base: position 7,148 of record CAYNDI010000104.1, on the reverse strand, counting down.
TGGAATTCAACCGGGAAGCGATTGAAATGGGATTCCCCGCGGGAAGGTATGGTATGGGCATGGGGATAGCCCCTTTCGATGTTATCGGTGATTTCCTCCGGGGTACGGAGGGCGCCTCCATCGATATGTTCCGCCAGCCGGAGAAACTGCTGGAAGCTATCGACATGATTACCGAAATACACATCGCCCGGCTGACTGCCGGAAGGGGACACATGATAGCTTTCCCTCTGCATAAAGGCGATGATACCTTTATGTCCCGTAAACAGTTCGAGAAATTTTACTGGCCCAGCCTGAAGAAAGTCATCGACGCCCTCATCGAGGAAGGCATCATGGTATCGCTGTTCGCCGAGGGAGCTTATAACCAGAGGCTGGAATACATCGGCGATTTTCCCAAGGGCTGGGTGACCTGGATGTTCGACAAGACCGATATGGCGAGAGCTAAAAAGATGATTGGCGACCGGTGCTGTATATCCGGCAACGTGCCGGGCTCGACGGTCATCTTCGGCACGCCGCAGGAGGTCAAGGAGTGCTGCCGTAAGCTCATCGAGACCTGCGCGCCGGGGGGAGGCTATATCCTGACCGGCGGCTGCACGGCCACCGAGACCAAGAACCCGGATAACTTCCGCGCTTTCATGGCCGCCGCTAAAGAATACGGTGTCTATAAATAGACTTATAAAGCATTGAAATCATGGAAAAGCCTCGCTTTACCGCGAGGCTTTCTTTTTATAACGAATACCGTCTGTTATTCCTGTCCCGAAGTCCGACTGTAAGAAGTGCCGTTGCCGACCGTAAAGAAAAGCACCGGGCTGTCCACCCTCCTGAAGTACAGGGGAAGGTGGTTCATTCCCCTGGGGACGAAAATTAACGAACTTTTAGTAATGAAGTATTGTTCGTCCTCCAGCCAGAGCTCGATTTCCGAATTGAGTTCCCGGTAATTTTCTTTGTTGCCGCCGAAGAATCCGAGTATCTCGTCGAAGTCATGGGAATGCTGCACCTCCACCTGGAAGCCGTCCTTGCCATGCAGGTCTGTCATCCAGACGGCATCGAAGTACAGCGCTCCTCTGGCAATGCTGTCGTTCAAACCCAGCAGGTGAAAGGAATCGAGATAATTACCGGCGTCCCGCTGCGCCTGAAATCTTTTCAACATGCCTTCCGGGGGCGGTTGCGTGGGCCTGATATCCTCGCTGACGATAAGGTGTTCGTATTTTTTTGCGGTCATTAACCGTTTCCTCCTTATTATTTCTTTTACACTATGTATCTTCGGCTGGTGCTCTCCTCTATCATATCGAAAAATATCACCACCCGTCCATAAAAAACTCTTTACCCACCTCCCCTCGTGTGTTATCTTTTCCCACCCTGGCCGCCCTCGCACCATCTGCGGCTTATCTCCTTATAAAATCCCTCTCACTCTCCCTTTACGAAAGGGAGACGACCCATTGTTTAAGAAGAATTATCCCCCTTTGAAAAAGGGGGATTTCGTACTCTAAAAAAGGGTAGTGCGAAGCGAGAGGGGGCAAAGCCCCCTCTCACATTCTTTCCCCCTCTCAAACATAACGAAAAACGAGTCCGGAAGATATACCTGTTTGAGAGGGGGATAAAGGGTGTGAGTAAAAAACCAGATATGAATATTACCACGGAGGAAAGGTATCTTGAGAAATTAGGTTTATATGATAAACTGTTTATAGTAAATATACCTCTCCCCGGAAAAAGGGGGCGGGGTGAATTGAGGCATCGTAATTATGCTCGACTTAAAATTCATCAGGGAAAACCCGGAAATAGTTCGGCAGGCGGTAGCCAGCCGGCACGATAGCACTCCTATCGACGATATACTGCGACTCGACGCCGAGCGCCGCCAGAATATCGTTAAGCTGGACGGTCTCCGTCAGGAAAGAAAGGCATTATCTAAAGAAAGGGAAAAAGCCCAGGAAAGGGGACGCGCCCTCCGCACCGAAATACAGGAACTGGAAGAAGAAAGCCGTCACATTGACGAGGAGCTTGAGAAACTTTTACTACAGGTGCCCAATATCCCTCAGTCCGATGTTCCCCTCGGTAAAGACGATAGCGAGAACGTCACCGTACGCACCTGGGGAGAACCGAAGAAGCTAGCTTTCGAGCCGGCCCCCCACTGGAAACTGGGTGAAGACCTGGGCATTATCGACTTCGAGCGCGGCGTCAAGATATCCGGCTCGCGATTCTATATTCTTGAAGGGTCCGGCGCCCGCCTGCAGAGAGCACTTATAACTTTCATGCTCGACCTTCATACCGGAGAGCACGGCTACCGGGAGATATACCCGCCGTATATGGTTAAACAAGAGTGCATGGTCGGCGCCGGCCAGCTGCCCAAGTTCTCGGAGAATATCTACCATGATGTCGAGGACGACCTCTGGTTCATAGGCACCGCCGAGATTCCGCTGACCAACCTGCACCGCGACGAAATCCTCGCCGTGGAAGACCTGCCCCTCCATTACGTCGCTTATACCGCCTGCTTCCGCCGCGAGAAGATGTCCGCCGGCAAGGATACCCGGGGCATCAAGCGCGGCCACCAGTTCGACAAGGTGGAACTGTACAAGTTCGTCACGCCGGAGACTTCCAGCGATGGACTTGAGAAACTCACTCATGACGCCGAGGATGTCTGTCAGAAGCTGGGGCTGGCTTACCGCCTCCGGGAACTCTGCACCGGCGACCTCGGTTTTACAGCGGTCAAGTCCTACGACATCGATGTCTGGGCGCCCGGCTGCAACGAATGGCTGGAGGTAAGCTCCTGCTCAAACTGCGGCGATTTTCAGGCGCGGCGAGCCGGCGTTCGCTACCGCCCCACCCCAGATGCCAAGCCCCGGTTCGTGCATACGCTCAACGGCTCCGGCCTGGCCCTGCCCAGGATAATGATTGCCGTCATGGAAAATTACCAGCAGGCGGATGGCACCATCGCCGTGCCGGAGGTGCTGCAGCCTTACATGGGTATCAAAGCAATCGACTGAACAAGCCTGAGTACTGCTGTTTTTGAGGAGGACTGAAATGAAGAGTCATCCTTACGAATACAAGGTGCTGGTCGAATATGTCAATCCCGAAGAGTCAGGACGGCTTCCCCATTTTACGCATATTGAAGACCAGGACGTACTCACCGGGACGCTGGAAGAGATATTCGCCCACCTGCCGGAATCAATCCCCGAGGGCTGGGAAGTCAACTCCCACAATATTACTGTCTCACGGAATACCCTGATAATTACGGTGCTTTTAAGAAGACCGAAGAGCCGGTGACTTGACTACGGGGTAGATTGATGGGGCGGAGTATTGGTATTTAGCCTACTGCCACTGGCGGGAGTGTCTATCGAACCTCAGGAATCTTCTTTTAAGATTTACCGTATAACCGCACTTGGGACATCGTTTATAATAGCCGAGGTCTTTATTCATCCCGAATGATGTAGCGCTGCCGCACTCGGGGCAGCACCCGTCACCGTCCGGCACTACACCCGATGATATTATTTCGTTATTTAAGGTATCTTCCGATGTCACGCGGCTACCTCGTAATTTCTCCGGATAAAAAAGGGGGTAGAACACCCTGCTCATAATAGTGTAGCCCGGAATTAATGCTCCGGAATAGCGGGCTGGCACCCAGATTGCCTTTGGGCTGACACTTATTTTACTATAACCGTATAGCGGCCAGGCCCGGCTTTATTTCTGGTTGATGGTGGAACCACCGGATACGTTCAGGCTCCCCAGCTTGGGGTCGCCGATATATTCGAGGCCGGAAGCGCCGCTCAGGTCAACATCCATGCGGTCGCTGACATTGATAACGGCGCGGCTGGCCCCGCTGAGGTCAACTTCGGCGGTGGTGACGGGAAATTCCGGCAGTTCCACGTCGCTGGCGCCCGATGCCTTGATGGTGATATCATCCCCCGAACCCCGCAATTCCATTTTACTGGCCCCGGAAAGGTCAAAGTGTCCGTTGTCCATCTGGATTTCACAGTCTACCTGGCTGGCGCCGGAAAGCTTGAAATCGCTGTTGCCGGCCATCGCAGGACCCAGTTCCATCTGGCTGGCGCCGGAAAGCTCGAAGTCCAGCGAATGTGATACCGAGAAACCGGTAACGACCGCCCTGGAAGCCCCGGATAGCTCCAGCCGGTGCAGGTCGGGCAGTTGAATCACCGCCTGCTGCGTCGTCCCGGTGTAGGTATTATTCGGTTTCAGGCCGATACGCAGCGTATCGCCGCGCTGGTCGATTTTCAGGTACTCGTATAATACCTTGTCGATGGTAATGCGCACCAGGTAGGTATCCGCCTTTATCACCTCCACATCGAATGCCGAACCAATCTCAATTTTATTGAAATCGTCATAGTCCATGTCCCAGGTGGCCACCTCTCCCGAGCCGGTGATGACCTCGCATCCGGCGGCAACCGAAAGTGCCGCGATGACTAATACCAGAGTCAGAGAAACAGCCAGCTTTCTTACGGACATTTTCAACACCTCCTTCCGAAATGAAGGCGGATGCGCCTTTCTTTTCAGGTCGTTTATGATTGTCTTTCCCTTCGCCTCAGTTCAAAGACATTATTGACCTCGGCATCGGGGCAGGCCATCGTAATTACATCCGGGTCTTCCTGCCAGGGGAATGTCGCCCCGTACTGCAGCGCCAGGGCTGTGGGGTAAAGAGCGTTATAAGCCAGCCCGCACATACCGGGCGGCGTCATATAGTTAAAGACCCACTCATCCCCTATCTGGTGGCCGATATGGCAGGGGCTCTGGTTTCCTATCAGCTTGATGACGACCTCATATTCTTTTCTCTCCATATCACTTCTCCCGTACAGCCGGATAATATTTACTACGGAGTATTATACCGTGATGTTAAAGAAATCTCCATCTGCAGATAACTATGCGTAGAAAAAGAGGGTAGCCATCACCTGATAACACAGGCTATCCTCTCGCGGCAAATATCAGCCATGATAGTAAAATGGCTGAGTTATTGCCGACAGCGTTTATATAACTGTATCCGCCTCATAGACGGGTAAAAGTCGGGGGTCTCTCACACCGTCTATGAGGTATCCTTTATCCGCAAATAAAACAGGTTCGGACGGCAGCGCTACATTTCGCTCTGGGCTTTCCTCAGAAGCGCGAATCCGCCCAGTACCAGGCCCAGACCAAGGATAATATCGATGATTCCGCTGGTCCTGACCATATTGGCGGTACCGACGTTGGTTCTAGCCAGTCCCAATGAAGTCCGTTGGCCGAGGACCATGACATACTGCGGGTCACTGGATGGCATTCCGCTTGCCTTTAACTGATCGTAGGCCCCGCTTATTTGGTCGTAAGTGGCGTCTAGAGTGTCGAGCGTGATGGGCGACGTTAGCGAGTCGGCTACTTTCTGTTTCGCCGAACTGGCCTGCGGGATAAACAATATACCGAAGACGATAGCGGCGATTCCCAGGATGACTACAATGATGGCGATTGCACGCATATTTTTTTTCCTCCTTTATTCTTACACCTAGATTTTCTAGGCATAATATACTATATAACCTACTATGTCAAGTATCCTGTGTTTTCATAACGTTTCCCACAATTACCGCGTTTATTACATTTACAGTCTGATATGGTGATTTACCCGACCCACCCCCCAACGCATGATATCTATTCCCACCCGGGCCACCCAGTATCATCCACTACTTATCCCGTAAATTCCCTCGTCCCCGCCCAATCTCTTCCCCTTTGAAAAAGGGGGACCGAGGGGGATTTTATGTTAAGCCATCGCATCATTCACCCTTATCCCGCGGTCTTCCCCTCTATCCCATAAAAGGGGAGTGCGCAGCGAGAGGGGACAGCGCCCCCTCTCAAACTCATTCCCCCTCTCCGACCCTACAAACTCACATCCCTAATGATGAATCAGGTCGGAGAGGGGGGACTAAAGGGAGTGAGGTTAAGATGAAGAAATAACCAAATCCCGTTTGACATGACAGCCGCAGATAGATACACTTTAGGTGGTATCAATTCCCACCCCAATTACCGAGCAATATTCAAGGAGCTTTTATGAATCAGAATATACCGGAAAACACCCCTTTTAAGAAAGAGGATTTCCACCATGTCGGCATTATCGTCAAGGACATGGACAAGACCATCGAGCACCTGGAGGCAATCGGCATAGGACCCTTCGGGATGATGGGTGACCAGAAGTGGGTGGATGTTCCCTTTAAAGGCGAGTTCCGCGGTAAACCTGCCGAATGGAGTGTGAAAATCAGTAATACTAAAGTAGGCGACACCGAGATTGAGCTGCTGCAGCCTTCCGGAGGGGAGTCCGTGCTGCAGGAATTCCTGGACGAAAAGGGCGAAGGCGTTCACCACATCGCTTACCTCGTCGATGATGTTGCCGGGGAAGTCGCCAAACTGGAAAAGCAGGGGCTTACGCGCCTTACCAGCGCCAACCTGGATGGCCGCGGCTTCGCCTACTTCGAAACTGTCGAGGGCGGCGTCGTTATCGAAATCAGGTTCCGGTAGAGTTAGACCATATGTTTAAGGAGATATACAAAAGATGAAAGCAGGCGTAATGAGAGGTATCGGGAACATCAACATGGAGGAAGTCCCCGAGCCTGAAGTCGGTCCCAACCAGGTAAAGGTAAAGATTGCCTACTGCGGTTTGTGCGGCACCGACCCCGAGCAACTGGAAGGGCGTTTCGGGTTGATGCCCAAGGAAGCCTACGAACAGCCGCGCATCATGGGACATGAAGCCTCCGGCACTATCGTCGAAATAGGCAGCAACGTCAAGATGGACTATAAGGTGGGTCAGCGGGTGGCCATGAACTTCCGCGGTTCCTGCGGTGCCTGCTATTACTGCCGCAACGGGATGGAAAATTTCTGCCGCTATGGCGTACCTGCCTCCGGTTCGTTCGCGGAATACGCCGTTTACCCGGAAAGCGCCATATACGTCCTGCCGGACGATGTCAGCCTGGAGGTCGGCTCTTTGTTGGAGCCGGTATCAGTGGCCGTCCATGCTACCGACCGCTGCAATATCCACACCGGTGGAAGCATCGCCATCTGCGGCGGGGGCCCCATCGGCCTGCTCTGCCTGGAAGTAGCCCTGAAAGCCGGTGCTTCGCAGGCAATGGTCTCCGAGCCGATTGCCGAGAAAAGGGCGCTGGCTCTTAAACTCGGGGCGGATGTAGCTG
>CAYNDI010000103.1:0-8106 GCA_964395955.1 uncultured Dehalococcoidaceae bacterium | reverse complement strand
GGAGTGTCCGTGCTTTATCCCGGGCCGACGATGGGCAACCTCGGCCTGTCCTCTTTTGTGAACCGCCCGGAGCATCTCCGGAACGAAGGAGAGACCTGGCCGCCCAAGATGCCCGAGCCCCCCAAAGACGCTCCGCCCCGGCGCCCGCCGGGGGACTTCAGTGTTGTCACCATGGACCCGGTAGAGACCGGCGAACGCGTGATACGGGGCATCAGGCGTAACGACCTCTTCATCCACACCCATCCCGAGTTCACAAAAGGCTATATCGCCCGCCACGATGCCCTTGTCCGGGCTGTCCCCGACGAGCCACCGAATGAAAAACGCTGGGAAATCATGAAGAATTTCGGGACGATAATATATAACGATATTTATGACAAACAGCAAAAGGTAGGCCCGCCGGACTGGTAAACAGATTAATACTATACGGTATAGCTACAAGTAAATAAAGAGACGACCTTCCCGGGTATGCTTTATTGCCTGAGGACTACCTGGTTACATATCTTCAGGCTAAAACAGCACCGGTTTCACTTATTCTCTTTCAATAAATTATGAAGTGTCTTTTCAAGCTGGGCAACGCTGTACGGCTTGGTCACGACAGCACTGAAGCCATGCTTCCTGTATTCAGACATTATCGGGTCAGTGGCGTAACCGCTGGAAACTATCGCCTTTACATTCGGGTCTATTTTTATCAACTCCTTGATAGCTTCTTTACCTCCCATGCCCCCCGGAATTGTCAGGTCCATTATCACGGCATCAAAAGGCCGCCGAGACTCTCTGGCGCTGCTATATTGTGCGATTGCCTCCGCACCATCAGCCGTAAGTTCTACTTCATATCCGGCAAGGTTTAACATTTTATGCAGCATTTCCCTGATTATGTCCTCGTCATCCATTACCAGGATTCTTCCTGTGCCGTTTATCGGTGTTTCGCCGGATGCTTCTGCTACCGGCGCCGGTTTCTCGGAAGCAGACAGGTAGATATGGAAGGTTGTCCCGGTACCCGGCTCAGATTCAAACGTGATATAGCCGCCATGGTTATTCACAATGGTAAATGTGGTCGTGAGCCCCAGGCCGCTGCCTTTTTGCTTGGTGGTGAAAAAGGGGTCAAATATTCTTTTAAAATGCTCCCTGGGCATACCGATCCCGGTATCTTTTATCGTTATATGCACGTAATCGCCCGCAGGCAGCTGCATCCTCCCCCGGCTACTGATGACATGGTTCCTGACGTCTACATTGATTACTCCCCCCTTGGGCATCGCCTGGTCGGCGTTGATAACGATATTATTGATCGCCTGGTTTAACTGGCCTTCGTCGGCCTCTACCGCCCAGACGTCGTCGGGCAGGGAGAATACGGGTTTAACCTTGGAGCCCCTCAGGGCGAAGGTGGTAGCTTCTCTTATTAATTTACCAATATCGATTGGTTTTTTAATTGGCGTACCGCCCCTGGAGAATATCAGCAGCTGTTGCGTCAAATCTTTGGCTTTCAAGCAGGCTCTCTCCGCCTCTTCCAGCCCCTCCAGTTTTTTACCTTTGGAATCTACGTGCCTCATTACCAGACCGATGTTGCCCATGATAGCGGTAAGATAATTATTAAAGTCGTGGGCAATTCCGGCGGCAAGGGTGCCTATAGATTCCAGTTTCTCGATTCTCTGCTGTTCCGCTTCCAACCGCTTGCTTTCGGTGATATCGATGATGGTTACCCTTTGACCCTTAATGCGACCATCGGGCTCTGCCAGGCCCTTGCTTTCTAACCTGGCATGAAAAACGACCCCGTCTTTCTTATGCAGCTTAAGTTCGAAGCTCTGTTTGGTACCCGTTCTGAATATCTCTCTCGCGAAAAGATAAAATACATCCTGGGAATCAGCCGAAATAAAGTGGGTAAGCTTTTTATTTATAATTTCCCTTCTATTGACTCCGAACAGTTCCAGACTGGTAGAGTTTGCTTCAAGGATCAATGCATTCTCATCCAGGGTGAGATATGCCACAGGGGCACCGTTGTAGAGGTCAAGGTACCTATCCCGCGATTCCTGTAGTTCCAGATAGGTCGTCCTGAGCTCTTCGTTTTGCATCTCCAGCTCGGCCTGATAAACCGATAGTTCATAAACAAGTGACTGGAAATCAGCATATTGCTTCTGGTTGATAACCCCGGGGCTTTCAGCCAGGAATTGTTCCGCCCGTTCCCGCAGTGCCGTCGGGTCTCGCCCCGCGCCTGCGTTACTTCTCATATCTCCACCTCCTTCGGCAGGATGAATAATGATGTCTTATTTGCTCATTATCTTCTTCCCTTTGGAGCGTTTTTGAATTTGCCCGTGTTCGGTGATTTCCTTCATAACCAGGAGGATTAACTCACTCTTCCCGAATGCCTGCAGGACTCTACGGGCATTAAGCAGCATTTTCCGGCGCCCGATTTTCGGGAAATCATTTTCGACCTCGAAGTCCTTGATACCGGTATTCTTGGGTAATATTTCCTCCAGCAACTGGCGCAGTTTCGGGATATCCCACTGCCGTTCGCCCAGATCGTAGAAAAACTGGCCTTCGGTTTCCCTGGTGTTGGCCTTAAATGTATCATAGAAAGATTTGTTTGCCGAGACAACACGTAATTCCTCATCCAGCACTACCAGGGGCTCGTGCACTGTTTCAATAATTGCTTCGGCAACTTCCCGGCTTGTTTTTTCCATACCGGCTATCTTGAGGTTATCTATATCTACAAAGGTAATCACGAGACCGCCGATAGCATTTTCGGTGGTGCGAAAGGGCACGATCCGCAGGTTATACCAGTGCCCGTCCTTAGTCTGCACCTCCGCTTCCTTCGGGATGAGTGTATCGAGCACCTTGTCCACGTCCTGGAGCAGATTGCCGTATTCCAGATTAGACGTCACGTGGCGGAGAGGACGGCCGACATCAGACTTAATAATATTTAGTATTTTATTCATGGCTGATGTGTACCGTCTGATGTATAAATTGTTGTCTAACATCAGGATCGCTACATTGGTATTGTTAAGCAGGTTTTTTATATCGTCATTAGCTGTTGAAAGCTCCTCGATTTTTGCCTGGTGTTCGGTGTTAACGGTCAGCAGTTCCTCGTTAACCGACTGCAGTTCTTCTCTGGAGGTTTCCAGTTCCTCGTTGGTGCTCTGCAGTTCCTCATTGGTTGACTGTAATTCCTCGTTGGCGGATTTCAGTTCCTCGTTGGAGGTCTCCAGTTCCTCGATGGTTGTCTGCAGACTCTCCCTGGTACTCTTGAGTTCCTCTTCCATCAAAGCAACATGCTTATCTGTTTTCACCTCTTTTGTTCCCCTGGCTTTATCACCCCTTGTCTTTATCTCGGTGACGACATCCTGGAACAGCACGAGCAGCAGCTTTTTCGATTCCGGAGGAAGGCTCAATTGCCTGACGGTAAGGTCAACGAGCAGGTCGTCGCCATCTTGCGGAACTCGAAGGCTGTGATGGGTGACTTCGGGCTCACCGTCGATGACCCTGCGTATTGCCGATGATAGCTGGTTCTTCAGGCCTTCCCGTCCCAGTTCGGCGATATTTGCCGTCATGGGGCCCGTGGGCAACTGCAGATATTTCCCCGTCGGGCCATGAACATACAGGATTTCGTAATTATGGTCGATGACGATACATGCGGGGGTATAGTTCTCCATGAGTGCTTTCTGAACCAGGTTCGGCAGGCTGGCCGATAGGGGCTTTTTAACTTCAACGGCATCTTCCGGCAACCTGGCTTTTTCAGTATAGACAATCGGCGGCACAAAAATATTATTCGGAAAGGGAATCTCGGTACGTTTATAGATTTTCCATTTTTTTTCAAGAACTGAAAATTGAGTCGTGAATGAGCCTATGGTTTCGGAAGGCCCCAGAAAGAGAATACCCCCCGGGTTAAGGGCATAGTGCAACAGGGGCATTAGCCTCTTCTGTAATTCAGGGTTCATGTAAATCAGTAGATTGCGGCAGCAAATCATGTCCACCTTGGAGAAGGGAGGGTCCCTGATGATATCTTGAACAGCAAATACCACCATCTCCCTGATTCCCTTCTTGATGGTGTAGTGATGCTCACTTCTGGTAAAGTATCTTTTTAAACGTTCCGGGGATACATCAGCGGAAATACCCAGCGGGTAACTACCGCCGCGGGCTATCTCAACAGCATCATCATCCACGTCCGTGCTGAAAATCTGGACGCCGGCATTACTACCCAGTTCATCCAGGCACTCGCGAAGAATAATAGCTACCGAATAAGCTTCCTCCCCGCTTGAGCATCCCGGGACCCAGGCGCGCAAAGGTTCGTCTGCCGACCGCTGCGGAATCAGTTTCAATAGATGTGTTTTAAGGGAATCAAAAGCTTCCGGGTCACGGAAAAATCCGGTAACGTTGATAAGGATATCTTTGAAGAGGGCGTGAGCTTCCTTCGGGTGCTCCTGGAGATAACTTGTATACTCCGCGATACTATGAACCTTGTTAATGTTCATCCGCCTCTCAATCCGGCGTTGTATCGTCGCTTCCTTGTACTGTGAGAAGTCGTGCCTGGTGTGCTTACGGAGGATGAGGAATATCTTTTGTAATAATTCGGGGGACCTGTCGGCAGGTTTAAGTTCGATTCTTCTGGTCTTTCTATCAAAATGACTGGCGAGTTCTTTCAATTGAAGCGGTATCTCCGTAGCGGGTAAGATAAAATCCGCCAGATTGGTTGCCATCGCGCTTTTGGGCATGCCGTTGTACCTGGCGGTTTCCGGGGCCTGGATGATGACTATCCCCGATGCCGCCTTGATGTCTCTCAATCCCATGGTACCGTCCGACCCCGTCCCCGAGAGAATAACGCCGATGGCGCCGTCCCCCTGTTCATTGGCAAGAGAACGGAAGAAGAAATCGATGGGCAGTCTCAGGCCGTGTGGTTGAACAGGTTCGGTCAACTTCAGAGCGCCATTAGATATGCCTATGTCCTTATTTCTGGGAATTATGTATATTACATTAGGCTTGATGCGTATATTGTCTGCCGATTCATAAACCGGCATTTCGGTATATCTCTTCAATAACTCCGGTAACAGACTGGCGTGCGATGGGTCAAGATGTGATATCAACACAAACGCCATTCCGGTATTGTTGGGCATATTGGATAATAGTTCCTGCAGAGCTTCTAATCCGCCGGCGGAGGCACCGATACCGACAATGGGGAATTCAGCTCTTTTACTAAACCGCTTACGACCTGTGCTTTTAACCCTTTTTTGTGAAGAGGGCTTTCTGGATTCCGCTGTATTTTTAGGGCCACCCTGTTTTTGCTTTTCCTTCTTCACTGCCATATTACTTCGCCGGGTTCTCAGCCCCGATAGTACCGGTGTTTAACCGGTACAACACACGATTTATACTAAAAAGGCACCGCTTGCTAATATAACGGTTATCAATACCGGTGCCCTTATTGTATCGAACCATCTCGATACACCCCCCCCAAAAAAAATTCCTGTTCCTGTTTTCGAGATTGGTTCGTATTTACTTAGTTATTAATTCTAGACCCTGGCACATATTTTGTCAATAGTGGTCAAGTGTCAGATACGCATTTTAAGGATAAAATACCGGGCGGAGCATCCTGTTGGACGATGATAATAAGAAGGTAAAAAGGAAAAGGGCTGGTTTGAATTCCCATATACGCAGGCAGTTCAATACCGGCTTAATGCCGGTATACGGTCAATTTTCTGCGGAAGGTTTTGCCCAATCCCGGATGTGGTTTTATATCGGGATTACAAAAGAAAAGGTGCTCCCCTTTCCCGGTTGACTCTCTACCCAGATTCTGCCGCCATGCGCCTCCACTATCTCCCGGCAAATTGTCAGCCCCAGTCCCAGCCCCGGTTTCTCGATGGACTGCGCCTGCTCAACACGATACATCTGGTCAAACACTTTCTCTATGTCATCGTCAGGTATACCTATCCCATGGTCGGAGACGCTAACGAGAAGCTTATGGTCTTTCCTGCTGGCGGTTATTATGACCTTGGTTCCTTCTTTTGAGTACTTGCAGGCATTATCAATCAGGTTCTCCATCACCTGCTTAATACCGCCGGTATCAATATTAATCCTCGGCAGCCAGTTTTCCAGGTTATTCACTATTTCATGCCTCGTTGACCTGAGTTTAGCTTCAGCTATTGCCTCCTCCAGCAACTTCGAAATATTGGTTGGCTCCTTTTTTAATTTAAACAGTCCCGCCTGAAGATTGGACATATCAAGCAACTGACTTACCAGCTTTGTCAGCGTATTGGTAGTGCCATCAATAAATTCCAGGTACTGGCGTTTCTCTTTGCTTTTAAGCCTCGGTTCATAATCAAGCAGTAACGTAGAATATCCCTTGATAGTAGCCAGCGGGGTACGCAGTTCGTGGGAGACTTTAGCGAGAAGATTATTCTTGAGTTTACTCAACTCCTCATATTTTTTAAATTTCTCCTCAGCCTTGACACGCTCCTTGACATCTTCAACAGTGATAATCATCCCGCTGAAAATACCGGATATGACCATGGGGACCAGATAGATTGATTGGTACGTTTTATACCCGCCCGGAGTGACAGCCGGTATCTCATCATAATATTGCGGCTGCAGTGTTTTTTTTGCTTTGACATAGTGTTTACACGTACATCCTATAGTGTTCTCTAATATATCGGTAAGGATTAATTTCCCATACATTTTCTCCGGCGATATCCCGGTGATTTCCCCCATATTTTCATTACTGTAACATATGAAATCGTTTTTATCAGTAACCAGAACACCATGTATAATACCGTCCAGAATGGTCTTATAGTGATTATTAAGCTGTATAAACCGTTTCTCTGCCTTTTTATGTCTGGTAACGTCAATCCAGCTTGATATGTAGTACTGGAGCTCTTCATTGCGTCTCACCGGTACATTTGTTACCTCAGCCCAGAATACCTCGCCGTTTTTCTTCCGGAATAACTCAAAGTTTTGTACACCGTCGGGTACCGTTTCAATATGATTATCGGTACTTTCCGGGTTGGTGCCCCATATCCACCAGGGGTAGGGAATCTTTTGACCAACTACCTCATCAGGTGTAAAACCGGTAAGATTTTCCAGGGCCGGATTAGCGTACCGTATAGAAGTATCCGGGTTGATAACAAGTACGACGGTTGATATACTATTCAGCAGGTTCGAACTGAATTCCTCACTTTCTCGCATTCCCTCTTCGGTCAAGCTGCGCCTGGCCATGGCCGCTTTCATCTCACCTGCAAGCAGTGTGTCTGTCCTGTCAATAACCTTCATTTTACCTCACCTTCACGCATGACAAGATAAAAACAACTGAAATCCAGATTCTGGTATTCGTTTACCGCTGCAAATACCAATACCGGGATTTCAGTTCGTTTATTCTGTTATAAAGTCTGTATCTATTCAACCTCGATCCTCTCGACTTCGCCTTTGATGGTATTCAGGTCTGTCTCGGTGAATAATCTCCAGCCTCTCCGGTCCCTGAGTAATCGTGTTAATATACCTTGAGAAATCCACCGGAAAAGCGTAGCCCGGCTTATGCCTGTCTCCCGGCAAACCTCTGAAGTCCTGTAGTATATTTGTCCATCAAGTTTTAGTGGCATAAGAAGTCCTTTCAACATGGTACCTCTTGATATGACTTGAGAATTCTCACGATGTCTCAAGCATATAAAAAACGGCTTACAAACAAATCACAAATTACAGGTGAAACCTTTCAAAAAAATCACAGACGAATATAGCTTGATAAGTTCGAGGGTAAATAGCCTCCTCCGGTATGAGAAATCCCCTCTTGTTTCACACTTACCGTTACGCCGCCTTTCTTACTGCTACAGAACCAGTGTCCCGATTCTTTTATAAGAGAATTTTTTCTTTTATTTATTTCGTTTTGCCCCGGAGGATTACAGATATAATAGCTGATTCTGTTAATTTTCCCCCGTGACTTTTTATTGGTTATAATGAAATAAAAAAACGCCAGCAATAATACTGGCGTTTACATTTTTCACGGGGACGGGGGCAGGTCAAAATAAAACGACCCGGGAAGATCGCAAACCCTTAATTATATGATATATATGTACAAATAGTTCTTCAGCTTCCCGGCCACATCCTGCCGGATACCAACCCGGCCATATTCCGCCA
>CAYNDI010000102.1:0-8120 GCA_964395955.1 uncultured Dehalococcoidaceae bacterium | reverse complement strand
TAGCTGAGGGCGAGGTCTTCGGACTGCTGGGACCCAACGGCGCCGGCAAGACGACTCTCGTTAACCAGATAATCGGATTGACCATGCCCACCTCCGGCAGTATCACTCTCAATGGCGTGGACGTCATCGCCAATCCCGGCTACGCCCGTGAGTCCTGCTCATTTCAGGCGCAGGTACAGGCGCCCATTTCCGGTCTCAGCACTATCCAGGCCATCGAGCTGGTCGGGCGGATAAGGGGCGGAAAAACTCCGGACGTGCGGAGGCGGGCGATGGAACTCATCGCGAAGCTGGAAATGGGCGAATGGCAAAAAACTCTGGGGCTGACCATATCCGGCGGCGTGCGCCGCCTGGTCGCTTTCTGCATGGCGGCGGTTACGCCGGGGAAAATTGTTATCCTCGATGAGCCGACCAACGACATCGACCCCCTGCGGCGCCGGATACTCTGGCAGGAAGTCCAGGAGATAGCGAAGCGGGGTTCCGCGGTATTGCTGGTAACGCACAATGTCCTGGAAGCCGAACGCGTCGTCGACCGGCTGGCGATTATCGACCAGGGTAAGGTCAAGGGCATGGGCACACCCGCCAGTCTCAAGCAGGACGAGGGCGACGCCATGCACCTGGAGTTGACACTGGAGCCGGGCGCGCCAGAACCCGCCCTGCCCGAATACCTGCAAAATCCCGTTACCGTTAACCGGCGCATCGTCGCCCGGGTTAGCCCGGAGTACATTACCGCCGCAATCGATTGGGCGCGCGACCTGAAAAAGAACGATATAATAGAGGAATTCTCTCTCGGACCCGCCACGCTGGAAGACATCTACATACGTCTGGTCAAGAACCCCGAAGAAGCCGTAAATACCGGGGAGGCGGTGTAACTATGCCGAGGTGGTTGAGAAGCTATTTCCTGATGGTGAAATGGGTCTTTCTAAGCTACCGGCCCTGGCTATCACTCTTCCTTGCCGTAGAGATAGGGATTGCCATCGGGATGATATACGGCATCAGCTTTTTCTATCCGGGCATCACGCCGGAAATCGCTAAATACCTGACCACCGGCGCGCCGACCCTCATATTACTGGTAGCAGGTCTGGTATTGGTGCCCCAGATAGTTGCGCAGGCCCGTACCGAGGGGACTTTCGACTATATATGGTCGCTGCCCGTTCCCCGCATGGCTCACTTAGCTGCCGACGCTACCAACATGTTCGGTTCAGTTCTGCCGGGCGTTGTTCTGGCCGTCGTACTCGGGTCTATCCATTTCGATTTCAACCTGGATATCAGTCTACTCGTTATTCCGGCGGTCATCCTGGTAGCGATGTGCGGCACCTTTATCGGCTACTCTATAGCATTTCTCATACCCAAACCGATGATGGTCAACGTAATAACCCAGATAATGAGCTTCGCCGTCATGCTGTTTTCGCCGGTCATGTTCCCGGCGGAACGGCTCCCCGGCTGGCTGCAGGCAATCCACAAAGTATTACCTATACAGTACATGGCAGACCTTACCCGCGGTACACTGACCGACCTTGACGTGAACCTGGGACTGGCATTTATCATGGTGGGGGCATGGTGTATTGCAGGTTTTATAATAACGCTGGTCGTCGTCAACCGACGCAATTAAAAATCAGGCCCGGTTGTTACGCCGGGCCCGATTATCCCGATTGATTACTACAGGTCTATCACTGGCTTTCTATTTTCACCGGCTTTTTCTTCTCGTAAATTACCTTGAGGTCGCGCATATAAGCGCACTGCAGGCACTGCTCGTACCAGCCGTGATAGTCCCTGTCCATATACAGATTGCCGCCGCATTTCGGGCAGCGGTTATCCCTATTTGTCTTTCCCATTTACCACCACCCCCTTTCCAGGTCGATACATCGACATCTCTCTATTAGCAGTCTCATTGTTAGACTGCTAATCTTTATACAATTATAGCACCTCCTGCCGTTTTGTCAATAACTTTTTTATAGATTACGTACCTGCTTTATTGATACGTTCAAACCTCACCCCTGAACAAACAATATCTTCCAGCCGGTATTTGACAAGGTACATCGGGCAGGACTAACATTCACCAGTGATATAGAAAACCTTTTTCCGAGATTCTCATAAGGAGGTAATGAGTATATGGCTAGCTGGCATGAGTATGTTCAAAAAAACGGTAAGGTACCCGACTGGCCTTACCCCATAAATTACGGCAAGACGAATGAAGTAGCCACCGATGTCCTGATAATCGGGGGCGGCGTCGCCGGACTGCAGGCCGCCATCAACGCGGTGAAAAAGGGCGTTAAGGTCGCCGTCGCCGAGAGGGGCCACGCCAAGAGAAGCGGCTCCGGCGGGGCGGGTGTCGACCACTGGCACGGCGCCGTCACCAATCCCTGTTCCAAAGTTACCCCGGAAATGTATACACGGGCCTGTTATGACAGCATGCAGGGCTGGACCGGCGGGCACGTCCGCTACATCATCACCAAGGAAGGCTGGGACACCCTGCTCGAATGCGAGCAGATGGGCATCCAGATTCGGGATGTTAATGACGAGTTCAAGGGAGCCGTCTTCCGCGATGACAAGACCAAGCTGATGTTCGCCTACGACTATGCCAACAAGCATATCGTGCGCGTATGGGGGTACAATATCAAGCCCAAGCTGTACGAGGAAGCTAAACGCGTCGGGGTGGACATCTACAACCGGATGATGGTCACCAGCCTGCTTACTGCCGGCGGCAAACAGGGCAACAGAGTCGTCGGAGCAACGGGCGTCGATACCCATACCGGCGAGTTCTACGTCTTCAAGGCCAAGGCTACCATTATCTGTACCGGAGGCGCCGGACGCCTTTCCGTGTTCGACCCGGAAATCACCGCCTCGGGCACCATGGCCGATATGAACTCCGCCGGGGTGGGCCAGGCCATCGGTTGGAACGCCGGAGCCGAGTTCGTCTGCATGGAAGGCGGCGGACCGGGCCATCTCATCGGTTACGGTTACTCGCCCTACAGTATGGCCAATGCCAGCAACACCTACCACGGTACGCCGATAGTGGACGCCGACGGTAAAGAGGTGCCCTGGATTGATGTCTTCGGCAGAGAGCTGAAAACCGTCGATGACCGGTTCCTGCCGCAGGAAGGACAGCAGTTCCAGCTGGGTATCGGCATAGGTATCTCCCGCACCAACAAGGAATTCCGCCTGAACGATATCAACCCCGACCTCCCCGAACGCCTGCGTCGGGGTGAGTTCAAACTGCCGCTTTATGCCGATTTTACACGCCTTTCCGAGGCGGAAAGAAGGTGCATCTGGGGTATGATGGTCGGCAACGAGGGCAAGACCCGCATACCGATATACGACACCATGTCCCGGGCCGGATTTAATCCGGATAAAGACCTTTTCCAGGCACCGGTCATGCCACTCGAAGGCTATTTCAACGCCTGTTACTGGGCCGGCGGTCCCAATACCCCGCCGACCATACGCAGTATGGGAGGCGGTGGGGGCTTTCTGCTGGACTGGAACCTGAGAACCAACCTGGAGGGCCTCTATGCCGCCGCCGGCGGCACTATCTTCGGCGGTGGCTGCCACGGCGAATCGCACACCACGGGCCGGTATGCCGGCAGACACGCGGCCGAGTACGCCAAAAAAGCACCCGAACCGGTGGCCGACTCCAAGCAAGTCGAAGCCGAAAAAGCCCGCGCCCTTAATGCCACCAGACAAAATAAGGGCGGCAACGGCTGGAAAGAAATCAACGCTGCTATCGCCCGGATAATGCGTGATTACTGCGGCCGTCATAAGAACGAACTGACCCTGAACCTGGGGCTGAGACTGCTCAAGGAGCTCAAGGAGACCGAATTAGCCTCCGCCTATGCTTCGAACCCGCACGAACTGGGACGTTTACTTGAATGTCATTCTCTTATCTCTACGGGAGAACTGGTTATCAAGGCTTCACTGTCACGCAAGGCGAGTAATTCTATCCTGGATTTCCACCGACTCGACTACCCCGAGATGGACCCGCCCGAATGGAACAAGCTTCTCCCCATTCACCAGGAGAATAACCAGATTAAGGTCCGGGAACTCCCGCTTGATTTTCACCTCAAAGCCCCTTATGCATCGGGCTATGAGGAGAATTACAAGAAGTATAGCGGTGGTTAATTCTGAAAACTAGCTATTCATAAGGAAAGGTAAACGAAAATGAACGGAAAATTGTATATGGTACCCAATCCGCCGACACCGAACAAGGCGTTGGAGTTCAACCCGGAAATATGTATCGGCTGTAATTTATGCGTGGATGTCTGCCCGACCGATGTCATGATGCCGAATCCGGTAAAGAAGAAAGAACCAATCGTCGTTTATCCCGAGGAGTGCTGGTACTGCGGCGGCTGCGTCGAGGAATGCCCCCGGCCGGGGGCCATCACCATGCTCCACCCCACCCAGCAGCGTATCTCGATGAACTGGAAACGCAAGGACACCGGGGAGCTATTCCGCCTGGGTATGAAGAATCCGCCGCCGCCCAACACGCGGCCGCCTTCCGGGTCTTGATTACACTATAGACGTGATATAACAGGTGGGAAAAGGGGTGGGGCGATTTTAGGGCTAAGCCGAAGATGCTGCGAGGGCGGCCGGGTGGGATAAGATAACATCGAAAGACCTGACCCAACCCCCGCCCCATTGATTATTTCCCACTCAATCCACCCTTTTTATATTTACTCCGTAGCTAAAATGTGTTATAATTCAGGTGTAAATATGTGTGTTTTATACTCTAAGCCAGTCTGCTGTTTTATCGCCGGAGAAGACCTCTAATGCCGGATACCGCATCACCGAAGAAGACCAGAAAACGTAATAGCGACGAATATACCGCCGAGGATATCCAGGTACTCGGCGGGCGCGAGGCGGTACGCCGCCGTCCCGGTATGTACATCGGCAGCACCGACCAGCGCGGTCTGCATCACCTTATCTACGAAATCGCCTATAACAGCATTGACGAAGCCATGGCCGGGTGCTGTGACAGCATTGTCGTTACCCTCAAAGCGGATAAATCGGTAAGCGTTGTCGATAACGGACGCGGCATCCCGGTGGATATTCACCCGACTACCAAGGTCTCCGCCCTGGAGACGGTCATGACCGTGCTTCACGCCGGGGCTAAATTCGGCGGCAAGACGTATACCGTATCCGGCGGCCTGCACGGCGTCGGCGCCTCGGTTGTCAACGCCCTGTCCGAGTGGTGCCACGTCGATATCAAGCGCAACGGCAAGATTCACCACCAGGAATACAAGCGCGGCATTCCCCAGGGACCGCTGCAGGTAACCGGTAAAGCCGACGATACCGGCAGCATCACGACTTTTCTTCCCGATTCGGAGATATTCAAGGAAATCAGTTATGATTTCGACACTATCAGCGAGCGCCTGCGGGAAATGGCCTACCTCAATAAGGGCGTGGAGATTTCCATCCTGGACGAGGAAGGCGACCGGGAGCGCACCTTCTACTTCGAAGGCGGGATTACCGGCTTCGTACGCCACCTTAACCGCAACAGGTTAGTGCGTCATCCCACCCCGATTTACGTTTCTAAAGATATCAACAGCACCCAGATTGAGGTAGCCATTCAGTATAATGACGGTTTCAGCGAGTCCGCTTTCAGCTTCGCAAACTGCGTCAATACTATGGACGGCGGCACCCATCTTACCGGATTCCGTTCGGCACTCACCCGTGCACTCAATGACTACTCCAAGAAGAATAAACTGGTGAAGGACGATGACCCCAACCTGACCGGCGAGGACGTCCGCGAAGGTCTTACCGCTATTATCAGCGTCAAGCTTCCCGAGCCGCAGTTCGAGGGGCAGACCAAGGGCAAGCTGGGCAATATCGAAGTCAAGAGCCAGGTGGAGAGCGCCGTTAACGAAGGCCTGGCCCTCTACCTTGAGGAGCACCCCGACGACGCCAGGAAAATCATCGAAAAATGCGTTACCTCCGCCAAGGCCAGGGAAGCCGCCCGCAAGGCCCGCGATTTAATCATCAGGAAAAGCGGACTGGAAACCGGCACCCTGCCCGGGGTGCTGGCCGACTGCTCCGAGAGAGACCCGGCGCAGTGCGAGCTATACCTGGTGGAGGGACCCTCCGCCGGCGGCTCCGCCAAGCAGGGCCGCAACCGCCGCTTCCAGGCGATACTACCGTTACGCGGCAAAATTCTGAACGTAGAAAAGGCTACGCCGGATAAGATGCTGGCTAATGCCGAGATACGCGCCATGATTACCGCGCTGGGAACCGGCATCGACGAGGAGTTCGACCCCGCCCGGCTGCGTTATCATCGCGTTATCCTGATGACGGACGCCGATGTTGACGGCTCTCATATCCGCACCCTGCTGCTCACTTTCTTCTTCCGCCACATGATGCAGCTCATCAGCCAGGGACACCTGTTCATCGCCCAGCCGCCGCTATACCGCATCAAAAACAGTGACGGGATTAAGTGGGTCTACTCGGAACAGGAAAAGGATGAGACGCTAAAAAACAGTACCGCCAGAAAGACCGAACTCCAGCGTTACAAGGGCCTGGGGGAAATGACCGCGGAGCAGCTCTGGGAGACCACGATGAACCCGGCCACCCGCACGATACTTGAGGTAAATGTTTCCGACGCCGCCAAGGCCGACGAGACTTTCCAGATGCTCATGGGCGGCGAGGTACCACCCCGCCGTGCCTTTATCCAGGCGCACGCCAAGTTCGCCAACCTGGATATCTAGATCAACGGCGTCTTAAAAGAGCCAGGAACTCATCTCTGCTTAGCCCAACGTCTCTAATCAAGTCGTGCAGTAAACCCCTGTCAAGTTCTTCATGTTTAGGTACGCTTAAGCGATGCCCTGAAGCGTTCATCAGGATCATATGACTACCTGAAATGTGGTCGACTTCATAGCCCACACGGCGTATCGCACTGGCAAATCGATCCCCTGAAATTACAGGGAGCCGAGGCATTAAACTGGAACCTCCACCTCTCGCACCTCAGTGATACTGGGTATCTCTTCTCCATGCCGGCGCATGCTGGCAATGTATCCGCGAATGGCCTCTCGAATATTTGAAATGGCTTCTTCCTCAGTCCTGCCCTGGGAATGACACCCGGGCAAAGCCGGGCAGCTGACCACGATAAAGCCGTCTTCCCCCGGCCTGAGCGTGACCGCAAATTTTAGTATGCCCTCGATAGTCGTCGTTTTAATAATATTGCTGTGTTCAGATTCTTTTCCATTCATGACTTCTAGTGGGTAGACTGCAAACCCTAATTTTATTAAAATTCGTTCGGCATCTTGCTTGGTAAAACCACCCGTATAGGGCAGACCTGTTACCAGGTGAATAGGTTGCTTGGGGGGGTATTTTGTCCCATGAAGTTCTATATAATATCTGTTCCGACCATCGAATGGCTTCGGAGTAATCCCCAGCGTAGCATTGAGAATGTCGTCCTTATTTATTTCATAGACTTGGCCCCGTATTCCGAATCTCATCATTAACCTCCATACTTCCCTTCCTTCTTTCTTTCTATTATAAAGAAAGGCAGTATTTTTGTCAATAGCATAACTATAAAAGAAAAAACGATTGTGCCTTATAGCGAATCTTACTTCCCCTGAATCAGCGAGAAGAACTCGGCGCGGCTGGCCGGATTGCTGTGGAAAGAGCCGCGGATAGCCGAAGTAATGACGTTGCTCCCAGGTTTCTTGATGCCCCGCATTACCATGCACATATGCTCCGCCTGAACGACCACGGCCACTCCGACCGGTTGAATCCCCTCGACGATGGCATCGGCGATTTCCGTGGTCATGCGCTCCTGCACCTGGGGACGCCGGGCAATCGTTTCCACCACCCTGGCCAGCTTGCTGATGCCAACAATGCGGCCTTCCTCGTTGGGGATGTAGCCAACGTGGGCGACGCCATAGAAAGGCAGCAGGTGGTGCTCGCACATGGAGTAAAAGGGTATATCCTTGCAGATGACCATCTCGCGGTGCCCCAGCTCGAAGCCCACGTCCAGGTCTTTCTTGGGGTCTTTCGCTATACCCTCGAAGAGCTCGGCGTACATCTCCGCCACGCGCTGGGGGGTATTTTTAATTCCTTCACGGGAGGGGTCTTCCCCGATAGCTTCAATAATTTCCTTTACTGCTCTGGTTATCTTAGCCCGATCCATATCT
>CAYNDI010000101.1:6623-8122 GCA_964395955.1 uncultured Dehalococcoidaceae bacterium | reverse complement strand
GCCGCCCCGACCACCAGTATCGGCGCGGTTTCACCGGCGGCGCGGCTCATCGCCAGGACAGCTCCGGTAATAACGCCCGGCATGGCCTGAGGCAGGACGACGTGCCTGATTGTCTGCCACCGGGTAGCTCCCACCGCCAGGCTGCCTTCGCGGTACTCACGGGGGACGGCCAGAATGGCTTCCCGCGAGGTAGTGACCGTCATGGCGAGCGCCTGGCAGGCCAGCGTCAGGCTGGCGGAGAGCAGGGACATACCGAAGTGAAACATCAGCACGAATACCCCCAGACCGAAAAGCCCGTAAACGATGCTGGGCACCCCGGCCAGGTTCACGATAGCCATATTAACGGTACGGGTCAGCCAGTTTTCACGGGCATACTCGCTCAGGTAGACTCCCGCCAGCACGCCCACCGGCAGGGCGATGATAATCGTACCCAGCATGAGGTAGAAAGTTCCCAGGATGGCCGGTAAGATACCACCGGCTTTGCCTGCCTGCGATGGCGCCTGCGTCAGAAAGTCCCAGGAAATGGCGCCGGCCCCGCTTAATACTATCTGGATGATAATGACAATCACCGGAATGACGACCACGGCGGTAGCCGCGATAAGCAGCGTAAAAGCCGCCTGCTGCGATATTAGCCTCGGTGCCATGCGTGTTTTCATGACTACCTCTGGAATTTCCTTTTCTGGCGTTCCAGCACCCGGTCGGCGACCAGATTAACGAACAGGGTAAGTACGAATAAAATCAGACCGATGGCGAAAAGCGCCTGGTATTGCAGTCCGCCCCTTACCGCGTTGCCGATTCCCGAAGCGATGGCCGCCGTCATCGGCATCATGGGGTCGGTGGGGGAAACGGGCACCGCCAGCGCACCCCCGGCTACCATGAGCACCGTCATCGTCTCGCCGATAGCGCGTCCCACTCCCAGCATAACCGCCGCCGTAATACCGGAAAGAGCGGCCGGTATGCCGACATGCCATATTGTCTCCCACTTCGTCGCCCCCAGGGCATAGGAAGCCTGGCGGAACTCGTCGGGGACAGCCCGCATGGCATCCTCGGAAACGCTGATGATTATCGGCAGGCTCATGAACGCCAGCATAATCCCGGCGGTCAGGCCGGAAAGTCCGGTATCAAGGTTAAAGGCGCTCTGTACCAGCGGCGAGAGCAGCATCAGGCCGATAAAGCCCATGACCACGGAGGGGAAACCCGCCAGCAGCTCGATGACGGGTTTAACCGTTTCCCTGACGCTGTTCGGGGCTACCTCTGACAGGTAGGCGGCGCAGGCGACACCGACCGGCACGGAAATGGCCGTGGCGACAACCGTCACCCACAGGGTAGCCACGAAGAAAGGCATGATGCCGAAGGTCGGCGGTTCGGAGACCGGGTACCACTTTGTGCCGAAGAAGAACTCCCAGGGCGGGGTATCGAAGAAGATAGGTAAACCTTCTTTTATCAGGAGGATGATGATGCCCAGCAAAGATGTTGGCAAATTTAGGGGGAGTATCATA
>CAYNDI010000101.1:0-6613 GCA_964395955.1 uncultured Dehalococcoidaceae bacterium | reverse complement strand
GTCCGGCCAGGTAAATCCAGCTTTCGATCAGCTTTTCACCAAGACGCCGCCGCCGCGCCAGCCCCCCGGCCGTCACGGCAATGGCATCCGCTTCGTGAGGATTTCGCCGTAATCTCATTATTTTTTTATTGCTACCGCAGCGGTACGTAGCCGACCTCGGTTACTTTAGCCTGTCCGTCGGCAGAGAGACAATAATCTATAAAGGTCTTGATAATCCCGCCGGGAGTGCCGTCAGTATAGAAAAGCAGCGGGCGGGCGATGGGGTAAGTACCGTCCAGGGCCGTAGCCACGCTGGGCAGAACACCGGCGTCTTCGGCCGTCTTCTTGATGGCCAGGGGTTTGACCTCGTCGGTAACGTATCCCAGTCCGGGATAGAAGATGGCGTTGGGATTTTTAGCGACCTCGGAGACCCCTTCCTCGGTCGAGGGCAGGAACAGGACTTTCGGTCCGTACTCAAGACTCTTGTCTTCCGAGGTCAGCCCCGCCATCTGTACCACGTGCTCCTTGAAGAAGACATGCGTCCCTGAGTTGGTATCGCGGGAGAGGACGACAATCCTGGCGTCGTTGCCGCCGACTTCATTCCAGTTGGTTATTTTGCCCGTGTAGATAGCCGATAGCTGGGTAATCGTCAGTTCCGAGACGGGATTGGCAGGATTTACCACTACGGAAAGGGCATCGGTAGCTACCTGAATCTCGTAGGGCTCTATGCCGTTGGCCCTGGCGTTATCGATTTCCGATTGCTTGATAGTACGTGATGCCTGGCAGATATCGGTGGTGCCGTTAATCAGGGCGGCAATGCCCGCCCCGGAGCCGGGCCCGCTCACACCGATACTGACTTTGGGATGTACTTTCATGAACTCTTCCGCCCAGACAGTGGAAAGCGGCGTTACCGTGTTGGAGCCGATTATGTTTATGGAACCGGATAGCTCCGTGCCGCCGGTGGGTGCGGGGGTAGTCGAAGTACCGTTATCACAGCCGCCAACAAACACGGCGACGCTAATCAAGGCGATTAAGAGAAATATGAACCATTTTATGGACTTCCTGATGTGCAATTCTTCCTCCTGAATTTTTTTATGCATGAACAGCGGCTTTGTCGCTGATAAATTGCGCCATTACATGGTGCTCTTAAAATTAATAAACCTCAAACAACCTTTTACTCACTCTAAATACATTTTAAAGTGTTAACATTAAAGGCGGTTTAAGGCTTTGTTAAAGTTTTGTTAAATTTATAGCTGCTAACCGGAAGGCGTTTGGCGGGGCAGCATAAAACTCAGAGTCGTACCTTTGCCTTCCCGGCTCTCTGCCCGGATGCTCCCACCGTGGGCTTCGACCACGTGCTTGGCGATAGCCAGCCCCATGCCGGTGCCGCCTCTGGAGCGGGCCCTGTCGGTTTTGTAGAATCGTTCGAAAATGTGCGGTAAATCGCTCCGGGAAATACCAGCGCCGGTATCGGATACGGCCACGGTCACGGATTTATCATCAAAACGTGATGAAATGGTAATGCTGCCCTGAGACGGTGTGAATTTAATGGCGTTGTGGGCCAGATTGATAATCACCTGTTTTACCCTCCCGGCGTCAGCCCGGACAGCCGGCAGGTCGGGAGCCAGTTCCGTCTTTACAGAGAGCCGCTGTCTCTCCGCCTGGGGACTCAGCTGATTGATAACCTCAGCGATAAGAGCGTTGATGTCGACAGCGTCCAGCTTCAGTTCGGCTTTGCCCGTTTCGATACGTGAAAGCTCGGTCAATTCCGCCACAAGCTGTGCCAGGCGGTCGACTTCTTCATCTATCCTGGCCAGAAAATCCACGGCGGCTTCTTTGTCATCGACAGCGCCGCTGCGCAGTGTTTCGACCATCGCCTTAATACCCGCCAGGGGCGTTCTGAATTCATGGGAGATATTACCGATGAGTTCGCGCCGGGTCGTCTGTAGATTCCTGACATCGGTCAGGTCCTGGAAAAGAATCAGGACACCCTCCGGTTTCCGGTGATTAATTGCTATGGCGATAGCTCTGATGTATTTCTGCGACGTGCCGGATTCGTACCGGATATCCCCCATATTCCCGGTTTCAAGGTTCGACTTTACCAGTTCATCTATCTCGTGGTCGCGTACCAGCTCTATCAACGGTTTACCGACCGCATTTTTAATTGAAAACAGGTTTTCGGCGGCTTTATTACACAGGGTAATCCGGCTATCGATATCGGTTACGATGACGCCGTCGGCCATGTTATCGAGGATACCGGCCAACCTGGTTCTATCTGCTGAAATTTCATCCACCAGTTCTTTCAGCTTCAGTGACATTTCATTGAAGGCGCGGGTCAGTTCGCCGACTTCATCCTGGGACTCTATGCTAATTTTCCGTCCCAGCTCTCCGGAGGCAATTTCCCGGGAAGCTATCGTAAGCCTGCGAATCGGCCGGGTGGTTATACGGGCGATAATCCAGGCAGCCAGAATGACGACCAGAGCGGCAACAGCCATGGCGGTAGTGATGATAACCGTTATCCTGTGTGTCAGGCTCTCAACCTCCGTTAAAGGAAGAGAAACGCGGGCTATTCCCAGGACTTCACCCTGATACGTGACAGGCACCGCCACGTACATCATCCTGACGCCGAGGGTAGTGCTGTAGCGGCGGCTCTCTCCGGAACCGGTGCTCAGGGCCGCCTTTATTTCGGGACGGGCGGCATGGTTTTCCATGTTGGCCGGGTCTTCCAGGGAATCACCCAGCACGGTACCGTCCGGAGCAATGATGGTTATCCGCGTCTCTATATCCCCGCCGAGTGATTTAGCCAGAGAATCCAGAGTGGCCTGTTGTTCTTGACCGAGAAAACCGGGCAGGCTGGCCTTGGCCATAATCAAGGCTTCATTCTTTAATTGGGACCGCAGGGCATCCAGCTGATAGTCCCGGGTGGAATTAGCCAGGTATACGCCGAGAATGCCCATGCTTACCAGAACGAGTATGATAAACGGAATGGTGATACGCCATTGAATACCGCGAAACATGCTTAACCTTCCAGCTTGTAACCCGCCCCCCGGACGGTCAGGATAAGTTTCGGGTTCCTGGGGTCGGTCTCTATTTTTTGTCGGAGCCATCTTATGTGGACGTCTACCGTACGGGTATTGCCGGCGTAGTCATAGCCCCACACCTTTTCCAGAAGCTGTTCGCGACTGAACACGAAGCCCCGGTTCCTGGCAAGAAACGATAACAAATCATATTCTTTCGGGGTTAGATCAAATGATGAACTCTGATAGAAGACCTGATGGCGGCTGATATCGATTTCGAGGTCGCCGATTTTTATCGATTCCGGTTCGACCTCCGGTTGTTGACGGCTTATACCGGCGCGACGCATCATGGCATGGACACGGGCCAGCAGCTCCCGCATACTGAAAGGCTTGGTCATGTAGTCGTCCGCCCCGATTTCAAGTCCGACTATTTTATCAACCTCGTCGGTCCTGGCGGTAAGCATTAAAATGGGGACAGTCATTTCTTTCCTTAAAATACGGCACACCTCAAAGCCGCTCAGTTTCGGGAGCATCAGGTCCAGAATAATCAGCTCAGGCTTTTCACTGCGGGCTGTTTCCAGAGCCTGAGCACCGTCGGCAGCCGTGATAACGCTATAGCCATCCCTGACAAGATTATATTTGAGAGTAGCCAGCAGATTAGGGTCGTCCTCGACAATTAATATTTTACTGTCAGCCATAACACCCCTCAGTGGTAGTATAGAGCTAAAGGGACGGATTATCAAAGTCAATAGAAGAGCCCCCGGATTTCCTGCCCGGGGGCTCTCGTATTACTTTCCGACAGATATGTGGTGGAGTCGGACTTATTATTTACCCGGCCAATAGAGGGTGCGGGAGTTAATCATAATCACCCGGCTCATCGGGAAGCCCGCACGTTCCGTCCTCGCATTCAGCGCCGGCCGGATGCGCGCGCCATTTGTCGACGGACGCGCTGCCCCAGTAGCCGTAATCCGTCGCTTTCCACAGGGGGCTCGTCTCTCCGCCTATGACGATGATATTGATATTATCCGGATTATGATAGGGGGCTATCAGTTCGTCATCCGGGACCTTTTTCCAGGAAGCGTAAGGCTCCACTCCCTTGTATGCCTCGGAAGCCACCAGCATATCTATGTGGTCTGTTTTCCAGTATACACCCGCCGGCATCTTGACGCCCTGCGATATTGCCCGGCAGAAGTCCTGCTTGGTAGCGTAGCCTTCGTTCTCTTTTAAATTCCTGGCTACCAGCGGGTCCATTATTATCGTAGCGGAGGAATTCATCGGGGGCATTGTCGCCAGCTGGATATTCAGTTCTTCAATTAACGACCGCTTGGATGCCGCGCCGTAGCTGTTCAGAAAAGCCCAGCCACGGAAGATACTGACCACGCTCTCGTCAGCCTTGAAACCTTTACCGACGTGGAAAGGCTCCCAGACGCTCCTCTCCTCATTTTCGCCGGCGCACATGTTATTGTAGGTGTGGTTATTTCCCTGGGAACTCCACAGGGTATTTCTGGGTTTAGCAAAACCATGGCAGATACTCATCAATGTCCAGGCCCTGCCGATTACCGAGTTGGCCATGTTGACCGCGCTGAACGCGCCGATGCCACAGTTCATACCTATCTCGTTGCGAATTGGCCCGTTCACCAGAAGCATCGCCTCAAAGGGCGTTGTCGAAGGCATCAGCGACGATTGCCTGGTGGCGGCGGTAGCCAGTATCACCGGGAAATATTCCGGCCTGGCGCCGGCCATCACCGCAATAACCGCAATGTGTTCAACCGTGTACTTGATGATTTCCTGGGTCGCGAATGAGAATGATTCGGCGGCTATCTCGTCCCCAGATGCGCTGGTACCCGCGAGCATTTTCTGTACGCGCTCTTCGGTCGGCAGGATGATGGGCAGTCCGTCCGTCCAGCCCTTTTCATAGAACAGACGCTGTAAATTATCCTCGGTATCCGGTCCCAGGAGTGACGGGGGAGCGGCGACCTGTGCCGGCGCGGAAGGCGTACTCTGCGACTTCTTTTTACCTGCCGTCTTCGTCAATAATTCGATTATTTCATCGATAACGGGTCTACCGGTATCCGGGTCGTTACCCACGATATATTTATCGAGGGCTTCGGGAGACAGACCTATCACCGGGTGCGGCGTATAGATGAAAGGCAAGGTAGCCGCCATCGGGTTTCCCTGTACCACGGTTTCAAACTCGTACGTCGATACGGGAACAGCGGGAACCCCGTAGTTATTTTCAAGCTTGTTATATCCGCCAGCGACCGCTGACACACAGCCCGGTCAGCCGGCCACCCCGACGACGGCGGCATCGCCTTTGTCTTTAATTTCCTCCCAGAGGGTATTGTTATCGTCCATGAACACGTTACCCGGTTTACGCTTGCGTATGGTTTTAACCGATGGCATGTTATCGGTAAACCACTTCTGCAGCTGCAGCATGAAGTTATAGCTTCCGCCGAAGCCGGTATCCACCAGGTACACCGTCTTGCCTTCCAGGGTGTCCAGCCGTTTAGCCTTAAAAGGTGAAGCCGGGGCAGGCATACCCATACCGGGCGGCGGTCCGCCCCTGCCCGACGGCGCGGCACCGGTCGGCGGAAATCCGCCGGCCCCCTTCTGGACTCCAATTTCAGGACTCATTACCGAAAAACGTACTTCGATTGCCATTATCTTCCTCCGTTTAATTGTCCAAGGTTTAGCGGTATCTTAAATTACTGGGGCCCCTGACGTTCTTTGATCCAGGTTAAATCCTCTCTGGCTTTACCCCATCCGGCTTCGGCGGCACCCTCGAAGGGATTCTTGCCTCCCATGTGTTGCCTCATTTCTTCCCGTTGTTTCTTCATCATCTCTTCCTGTCTGGCCATACCTTCGGGAGTGGCGTAGTTGACAATCCGCTCTACATGCTGCCTCAGCATATTTTCCGGGTCCGGGGCCGGTATAATGTAGAACTGCTCGTTTTCAATCCCCTTCTTCAGTATCTGCGCCAGCTCCACGGGGTCTATTCCCTGGGCATTAGCTTTATGCTCAAACTCGATGGTCTTTTTATTGACACGATAGCCGGTGTTCGCCAGGTGCTTGGGACGCGTGTACGTTGCTTCGGCGATATTTGAGGCGATACCGCCCGGGCACAGGCAGGACACGCCGATGCCATAGGCCTTGAGCGACTGGCGATAACACTCCATGAGATTATTGACCGCGGCCTTGGAAACCGAATAGGGAGTACATGTGGATGCCGCGCCAAAACCGGCCATTGAGGAAGTCGTGACTATATAACCGCCCTTGCCGGCTTTTATCATGCGCGGCACGAATATTACCATGCCGTTGATAACCCCGAAAAGGTTAACACCCAGAACCCAGTCAAAATCTTCAAACGTCGAGGCTTCCGGCGGGCCGAAGGTATTGACTCCGGCATTATTAAAAAGCAGCTGGGGCGGACTCCCGAAAACCTCTTCCACTTCGTCGGCCGCCGCCTTATATGCCTTGCGGTCGGTAATATCCAGTTTTATCGCGTGGACTTCCGCCTTTTTTCCCCGGAAATAGGCCATGGCCTCGTCGATATGGTCCTGGCGGATATCCGCGATGACCACCTTGCAGCCGGCTTCGGAAAACACCTTGGCCTGACC
>CAYNDI010000100.1:0-8295 GCA_964395955.1 uncultured Dehalococcoidaceae bacterium | reverse complement strand
TCTCCGGTAAGATAATCCGCACGTCCCGGCTTGTAAAGGATAGTATCGTAGGAAGAACCGGCAGATGCCATATTCGTGATTTTAACGTCACCTCTGACCTTCACGGCTCTTTTGTCGAAAAATATCTTGACGCTATTCTCCTTCAACTTCTGGTTATATTCGGTATATTTATCCGCGAGATCTTTATACCCCTGCTGCCTCAAGACATACTCTGCTGTCAGCATCGACCAGACCCACTCGCCATTGTCAAGACCGGGAACCTCCCCCTTCCAGTCATCCGTTGGCTCCATTTCCGCACCGGATAGGAACCACGGCAGGAACCCACCATATCCCGGGTACCTTTGATAGAAGGAGTTGTAGCTATCGAGCTTCCCTTTCAGTATTTGAAGGGCGGTACTTACGGCTTTTTCAGCGTTACCATCCGCAATCAACAGTTGAGCATCCTTATTTCCGGCAATAGCTTTGATGCAGAGAGCGATATCGAGGGACTCTTTGGATGGGGCGCTCCAGTAGCGTACCGTTTCAGGAACTCCCGATTCCTTATTCAAGTTCCAGCCGTCATAGGTCAGCATACCATTCGGATTCCTCACTATCGTAAAAAATTGGGCTTCCTGCTTGATATATTCACGCTCAAAGGCCGCAGCTTTCTCGGTATTATTGAAGATATTCTCCACCGTGTAGTTGATGGCAAAGCGGGAATCAGCCGTTTGTGGCAGCATTTCTATTAATGGGACTTTAATTCCGGAATATGGTTCCGGTGTCCGGACGGGAGAAGCGGTTGTTGGTGGCTTCGAATCTTGTTTACAGGCAGATAACAATGGAAGCCATGATACGCCGGTCATTATCAACACCAGTAATAATATCCACCGGACGAACGTTAGCTGGTACCGACTGCGGAATAATCGGGATAAGCCAGTTAAAGGGCTTAAATGAAGTTTTGATTTCCGATAAATCTTGTTCATGTTCCTTTCTGTCTTCAAGGCTCGGTATATTGCGGTTAATCTATCGATATATAACATTACCGATCTACCCTGGACTTTGCAATGTTACCGATGTAATCCGTTGCCTCAATGTATAGATTAGTAATTTATTCGTACATCTCTCCCAGGTGAGTTGGCCGAGTGACGCGAATATCTGCTGAGTAGATTTGGCCATGCCGAACCATTTTTATTATCATTTCACCAGAGGATATAGGCCGAACCCAGCCACGTAATTCTCGGGATTGCCCTTCATATGGTGCTATCACGTATTCCCCATTTAATATGACAGATTCCACACCATGATTATCAGTTACCTTTGCCATGATTGTACCATCCTGATTTTTCACTTCTTTAGTGACGGGTGGAATCGTATCTGTATTGGTGAAATCGATTTCAGGTGTCTCAACAATCTCATATTTACAGGCGGAAAAAAGGTTTACCGAATGCACGACAATGATTATAATCGCCAAAACCGACGCAAAACGCATTATCCTTTGCTTATTACGGCGTAGAAGTGTGGCATATGAAAAGTCAGGATTCGAATGATGTTCGTAAAAAGTACAATACATCTTCTCACCTCCACGAGTAAATTTGTTACGTTTTTTGCGTTATTTATCATAATATCACATAATAAATCATGTATAATTCACGTGCATAAATATGCATGGGGCTGAGAATCAGATGCAGGACAGTACACAATGGAGTTCAGAGCAGAAGAAACGCGCGCACTCGCGCATCTTCGAAGACCTCATGAATCGGTATCATCTGACGGAAGCTCAGATTATCTCCAGACTTGATGATGACGGTCCGAAAGCACAGAGCACCATCAGCCGATGGAAAACGCTTGATGTCAGGCCAAACAGGCATATCTATCTCGATTTGCTCAAGAATGTTTTCCAACTAAACTACGAGCAGATTGACGCGATGCTCTGGCTCTCCGGATTGTTGCCGTTATTGCCAAAGGAAACTACTGTGGTTTTTGGCAATAGCTGTATTTTCCGGGAAAAAACTGAAAGTGACCTGGGGACAGAAGCATATAAATTAATTATTTACGTCATCGGCAATGACCTGGGACTCCCGGCGCCATATGGAGAAATGAATGTAAACAGTACCTTTGATGATAAACAATTTACATTTAACTTAACAATACCCGGTAACAAACTCATGGTAAAGACAGCCGAGCTACCGCTTAGTTTACAAGGCTGGTTCTGGCCTCCTTCCTCACAACCCAATATCTGGGTGGTGCTGCAAGATAAACGTCACAATTGCTATCTTCAGAGCCCACCGGTAAATTTTCTCCCCGATGGCCGGTGGATAGCCACTAATATTAGCCCGGGAAAGGGAATTACCAGGATTATCTTTGTTGCCGTGGATGCCCAAGGACATACCGCATTCTTGCACAAGGTTCGACGCAGAGAATGGGGCGCTTTCTCTGATTTACCGGCGGACGGAAAAATTATCAAGTCCGTGCCAATTAACCTGAAAAATAGTTGATAGTTCGGGTTGATTTACTTTCAGGATATATAAGGCAAGAATGGAAGTTTTACCTCTAATTTTCGCCAATTACACAGAGATAGTATGTATGCAAGTCACATTTAAGTATATCGTTCAATACGCTTCTATTACACCTTTTAGCGTATCATACAGCACTACTTTGAAGATGAGAGCAACTCGTTCAGGCGTGTAATAGTAGTTATACGCTAACTCCAGATTGCACGAAACTGACTATGGTGTGCTCTTAAAAAGTCAAACAAAACTCGGAAATGTTCAACCTCGCCACACTGCATAAAAAGTAAATTGTTATATTTGCTTCGTCTGAAAGTGAATTTTTGTTCATTATCCCATATTGACATCCCCATGTTTATACGGTGGTAGCTCAGGATATAGAACAAAAACGCTTGGAGTAGAAACGCACTTTTTTTACTTCAATGACGATGATTTACTCAATTTTTCTCTTGACCTTTTCATGCTTCTCGTGTATTATCTATTATCGTATACGACTATACAAATATGGAGAACAATAACATGGATAAATCTAAATACGATTATTTAAAGACGACGGAAATCACTAGAGATACTATTTATCCACCATTTATAAACATGATTTTTTATGCTTTAAAAGACAGTAGCTTCCAGATTAGATTTACCCACGTCAGCGTACCTTTCGAGGGGAAAGAGCAAGCCCATAAACATGAATTCGCTGAAGTCTTCGTGTTTGTCCCGTGCTCGGAAGATTTAAAAGCCTACGATGCGGAAACCGAGCTGTATTTAGGTGAACATGGTGAAAAAATGATAATCAACCAGACCTGTGCGGTACATGTCCCGGCGGGATTAGTCCATTGCCCGATCATACATAAAAAGGTCGGTATACCCTTCTTCTTTGTTAATTGCCCGATTACACCACAATATTCAGCTATAATAGGGGAAAATAAAACAGAATATCCCGTTGATAAGAAAATTTTACCCTGGAAATAATTCCGTGCGAATTCATATGTCAAATTACCAGATATTGGCTGTTAGTTAACTCGTATATATAACCGTGTGATAAATATATTTTATTAAATATCGTACTATTTGCGAATTAGTAAGTGTTAATTTTATAGTGATTTTAGTATAAAATGCGTGATATTTTTTCAGACTATTATTTCTGGATTTTGTTTAGTCAGACATGGGTGGCTATCTCAAAAGCACGTCAGAAAGAATTAACGCCTTATAATATTACCGAAATACGTACTGCTCTATTATTTATTATCGAGTTAATCGGTCATGATGCAACCCCTGCCAAAATTTCACGATGGCTTTTCCGAGAACCCCATTCTATTTCTGAAATTCTTAACAGAATGGAAAAACAAGGACTGGTAAGAAAGGTTAAAGACCTGGAACGGAAAAATCAGGTAAGGATAGAATTGACCGAAAAAGGGAGGGAATGCTATAAAACTTCGCTGGTCCCGGAGAGTATCCCTAAAATAGCTTCTGTTTTGTCAGAAGAAGAGCGGAAGCTGTTTATTTCATCTCTTGTTAAGCTGCGTGAAGCTGCGATTAAATATGCCGGAATGAAATATGAAATACCACTCCCACCACTAGATGATGATTCATCCTCATAAATTGAGGAACCTGAATGACTACTGTACCAGACGGAGTTCATCTGCAATAATACCACTTGACATTTCTTTTTCATTCCTGTTACAATGCGACGCATATATCGTCTACGACTATCGTTTCCGAGTAATATATTACGTATCGTTATTTTACAGGGTCTTTAGATACATAAGTACCACCTATGGTTGAGGAAAATTAAAAAGACATTTGACCCCAACGGCGCATCGGAGTCTTCTACTATATCACGGCAAAAGACTGGCAGCGATAGTAAATGTCGCTCAAGTCAATAAAATTCGTGTCAGAATTAAAGAGCAGCTTAATAAAAAAGGAGGTGATACAGCAGAAAAGTCAAACAGAATTAACTTCTGGTGTAACTATAAGAATTAAAGGAGCAAAAATGAAGAAGCTATTTATTATTCCTTTAGCAATTTTACTTACCATTATCCTGTTGTTGCCCGGCTGTGGCGAAAGTACGACTCCTTCAACGACAACTCCCGCGACGACGCCATCCGCAACCACACCGTCCGAAACCACGCCAGCCCCGACGACGCCGGTCAAAGGAGGAACGCTGCGGGTAATCTCCGGTTCCGGTCCGATGAGCTTCAGCAATCTAAAGACGCTGGGACCGGGAGATGAGGTTGCCATGGCGCCTGCTACCGAAAGATTGGCCGACATCAGTTACGAGGGTGGAGAAATACACTACGAGCCGGTCCTCTGCACCTCGTATGATATGGACCTGGATAACAAGACCCTTACTTTTAACCTGCGCCAGGGAGTCAAGTTCCACGATGGTTCTGAAATGACCGCCGACGTGGTCGTCTGGAACTTCCAGCAAAACGAAGAATACGGCAGGCTTCAGGAGAAGGACTATATCGACAATATAGAGGCCACCGATAAATATACCGTCGTCATCCACTGGAACACGTTCAGCAACCGGTACGAAGATAACTGGGCCTGGCTGGCCATCCGTTCCAAGGCCGCCTGGGACGCCCAGGGCGGCGGTGAGGCCAGTGAGGCCTGGGGCAATACCCATGTCGTCGGGACGGGCCCCTTCAAACTGGGAGAGTACCAGCGTGACAGCCACCTGACCTGGGTGAAGTTCGATGATTACTGGCAGCCAGGTAAACCTTACCTGGACAAAATAGAAATCACCTATGTCCCCGATGCTACTATCGCTTCTCTAAATATGGAAGCCGGTGAAGCGGACATGTGGAACGGTGGAACGATCAGGGACCAGCTTACCCTGGTGGATAAAGGGCTTATAAGGCAAAGCTCGTGGCCGGGCGGCGGCTCCCTTCTTATTCCCAATACCGCGGACCCCGATTCAAAGTGGCGGGATATAAGACTGCGGGAAGCCCTGGAATACGCCATCGACAAAGCTTCGATAGCGAAAGCCCTCGGACTCGGTTATACTGTGCCGCTGACCATGGTATCCACAGATACTTCCTGGGGATTCGACCCCACCTACACCCCGCGTAACTATGATCCGGACAAGGCCAAAGCACTGCTGACAGAAGCCGGATACCCGGATGGCCTCCAGGTAACCCTCTTAATTACGAATGATTCCAACGCCAGGGATGCGGGAACGGCCATTGCGAACTCTCTGGAAACCGCAGGTATCATGTGCACGCTGGACGAGGCCGACATGGGCAGGTTTTACGGCTCACTATTCGGCACCGGATGGAACGACCTGATAATGGGGTTCTCCGGGGAAACCTCCTGCTTCCTTTCTTCCTACATTGACTGGTTCAGCTCCACCCCGAAGACCAATATGCCCAGCATGTGGCGGTCCCCGGAACAGATAGCTCTGGAACAGGGTATTGAGCAGATAGTCTCCATCGAAGACCAGAAAGCCAAGTCCAGGGAACTCGGCCGTTTTCTCATGGATAATGCTGTCGTTTGTCCGCTGTGGTTTGCCTTCTCGGCTTACATGGTGCAGCCCTATGTTCATACTGACTACTTAGACGAGGGAATGATCCGCTGGCAGACGGAAAATGTCTGGATGGACCCTCATTAAGATAGTCCATCCGTAAATTGAAGTCCCTGGCGGGGAGCCCAATAGAAAGAAAAATATGGCCTTTAATGCATTAAGGCTGGGTAAGAAGATGCCTCATTAACCTGTCCCCCTCTTCTTCGATGTATCGTAAGGAGAGGGGGCACAGGGGGTGAGGTAGAAAGAAACATTATTAACAAAAATAGACGAAGCAATAGCTCAAGAGTTAGGAGACATGTCATGACCAATAACGAGAGTTTTAAGAAGATACTTGAACCCGGCCACATAGGAAAGCTGCAGACCAAGAACCGGATAATAAAGGTCTGTGGAGGGGCGGAAGACATAGCTGAGAGAAATTTGGCCTTTCATGAAGCCCTGGCCAGAGGTGGCGCGGGCCTGATTATCTATGGAGATGTTGCGCCTGAAGTTCCTCTGGGCAAAACTATGCCCTCCACCCACAGACATATGGAGAATGATTCATATATTCCGGTGTTCAGTAAAATTGCCGATGTTATCCACAAAAACGGCGGACTGGTATTTATGCAGTTGTTCCATGCCGGGCCTCAAGCGTGGCTTCCACCGGGGCTACAAACAGTATCCTCTTCAGTGCTGACAGAAAGTGAAGTCAAAGAACTTAATGCTGCGATGGTGCCGAGGCAGCTAACCGTTGCTGATGTTCATGACCTCGTGGACAAATTCGCGAGTCTGGCCGAACGGGCGAAAAAGGCCGGTTTTGACGGCGTGGAAGTAAACGGCGCCAGAATGCATCTGATAAATTCCTTCTTCTCCCGCGCCTGGAACAAACGCCACGACGAATACGGCTGCGACAGCCTGGAAAACAGGGCCCGCTTTATGGTCGAAATCGTACAGGAAATCAAAAGGCGCCTGGGACCGGATTTCCCGGTCTCTACCCTTATTAATGGTATTGAACTTGATATTCCCAATGGTATTACGGTTGAAGAGGCCCAGGGATTTGGCCGAATACTTCAAAATGCCGGTTCTGATGCCATTCATGTAAGGGCGTTTGGCTATCATGGTTTTGATTCCGTTGACCAATGCGAAAAAACTTACTATTCCGCTGTAACATCGCATAAGTTGCCGAAAGAACTTGATTGGAGCCATAAGGGGGAGGGGGCCCTGGTGCCCCTGGCTGCCGCCGTAAAACAGGTGGTCTCTATACCGGTGATTGCCGTGAGCAGGCTTGACCCGGTAATGGGCGAAAATATTCTCAGAGAGGGCAAAGCGGACTTTATTGCCATGTGCCGACGGTTAATGGCGGATCCCGAGATGCCCAACAAGCTTGCCTCAGGCAGAGCTCAAGATATCGCCCCGTGCACCGCCTGTGATGACTGCTCCAAGAACCTGATGATGGGAACGCCTATAAGATGCCGGGTAAATGCTGCACTGGGCGGCGACCAGGAATATGTAATCAGGCCGGCGAAGAAGAAGAAAAAAGTGGTGGTGGTTGGTGGCGGCCCGGCGGGTATGGAGGCGGCAAGAGTAGCCGCAATTAGAGAACATGAAGTAATACTTTACGAAAAAGAACCTGAATTAGGGGGGTTGTTACCCTGGGTCGCGGTAGTAAAAGGTGATGACGTTGATAGGGATGCCAATACCCTGGCTGAATACCTGAAAGCCCAGATCACCAAGCTGGGTGTCAAGATCAGGCTTGGAAAAGAGTTCTCTCCTTCACTGATCGGGGAAGTTAAGCCGGATGTGGTCATATTGGCCACGGGAAGTATCCCCGTTGTTCCGGAGATACCCGGAATCAAAGGACGTAATGTGCTCAGCGTTGATGAGCTGCACAGCAGGTTGAAGGACTATGAGGGAGTCGAGGGGGCAACTCACAAGGTGAGTAACAAGACATTGGACGCCTTCCTCGGGAACAGGATTGTTATCATCGGCGGTACTACCGAAGGCTTCACGTTAGCCGGGTTTTTAGTTGAGCATGGCAGGGATGTAACCATTGTAGACACCGGTAAGGTACTAAACCTTGAGAGAACAATACCCGATCAATTCTTATTCATGCTGATGGGATATCGTTCTGCCAAGAAGCCAACAATAATGAAAGAAGTTCAGTATGAGGAGATAACTGGCAAAGGCCTGACCATTACAACAAAGGATGGGAAAAGACAGACAATTGAGGCGGATACGATAATTCATGCTCTAACCCCCGGGCCGAATACCGAGCTTATTAAAGACTTCGAAGGGAAAGCTCCTGAG
>CAYNDI010000099.1:0-8303 GCA_964395955.1 uncultured Dehalococcoidaceae bacterium | reverse complement strand
ATCAGGCACGCCTGGAGAGCGTGTGTAGCCGTAAGGTTACCGTGGGTTCGAATCCCACCCTCTCCGCCAGCCTGCGCCAAGGCTCCGGCCGGCAAGCCATATTATCAATGTAATCTACTTATTTCTTATCCGGGTTCTCCCGCTTGGTACGCTTGCTCACTTGATCCGCCTTGGCAAGCATAAATATCATCGTACCCAGCAGCACCAGAAAAATGCCTACTCCTATCGGGCTTCCCCATCCCAGTATCAGAATCCAGTCTCCCATTACCACACCTCCTATAAAACGTCTTCGTTCATGTATTAGATAAAAATGTTCAAATAACTAAACCCAGATTATCTACCCGTACCGCTCCGTTAGCTTATCCCATTCTTTTACAACCCTGGATTTAAGCTCGTCCAGAGTGCAATAGGTATCGATGACCACATCCGCATGTCTGATGCGCTCTTCGCCGGATAATTGAGAACGCAGTCTGGCTCTTGATTCTTCTTCGGAATAACCGGACCTTTGACTGAGTCGCTCGAGTACCGTAGCCTCAGGTGCGGTGGTCACCCATATCTCGTCGGTCTGCGCCGCCCTGCCCGCTTCCAGAATCGCGGCGGCCTCCAGCACGACCAATTTCTTCCCTTGTTGTCTATATTTTTCGATCCTGACCCGCACCGTCTCATCGATGAAGGGATGCACTATCCGGTTTAACCTCGCCAGCGCCTGGGGATTTCTAAAAACGGTATCCCCCAGCCTGGTACGGTCGATTTCGCCACCGGCACCCAGGATGCCTTTACCGAACTCGCCGACCACCTGTTTGAAAGCCCGCGTGCCCGGCTTGATGACCTCATGGCCTACCTTATCCAGTTCGATAACCGCCGCCCCCAGCCCCGCCAGGTACCCGGCTACGGTGCTCTTGCCGCTGCCGATACCGCCCGTTAGTCCGATTACTTTCATTTTCCGGTTCAACCGCCAGCCTTATTCCCAATAAAGACTATTTATTATATTATAGATAATAGTACCTTTTAAATATTACTTACGAAAATTTACGTTATGCAGTAGAATTTTCCGCGAGGATAAACATTCGATGCTTGTATTCGGACACACCGGAATTACCCTGGGCGCGGCGACGCTTATCGCCGGAGGCTTGAATCGAGGACAGAACGGCCCTGATGAAAAGACGTCATGGTTTGATTCGCTATCACGCTACGTAGATATCAGGGTGCTGCTGATAGGCTCGCTGCTGCCGGACATCATCGATAAACCGGTCGGCCAATACTTTTTCCGCGAGACCTTCTCCAACGGCCGCATCTTCTCGCATACGCTAATGTTCCTGATTGTCCTGACGGGTATCGGCTTCTATCTTTTTAAGCGTCATCGTCAGGTCTGGATGCTCACCCTCGCCGCCGGCACTTTTTTTCATCTCGTCCTGGACAGAATGTGGGCGGCCCCCGGCACACTATTCTGGCCGTTGCTGGGATTTACTTTTGAGAAAGCCGAACTCACGGACTGGTTATCGAATATTCTCATGGCGTTATTTTCCGAGTCGGGCATTTTTATCCCGGAATTGATAGGACTGGGGGTATTGCTCTGGTTCGGGCTGGTACTCGTGTTCAGAAAAAAGGTGGGCATATTTATCAGATACGGTAAAGTCAGTTGATTCCGCCGCTTACTGCTCACGCTCGCCTACTTCAAGGGTAATTTCAATCGTGGTACCACCCCGTATTATTTCAACGTTCATTTCATCGCCCGCGTTCTTATATTCCCCCAGATAGGAAGTAAGCTCGCCGGTATCTTTGACGGGTACGCCGTCAACAGCTACGATAACGTCGTTAAACAGGACACCGGCCAGATCGGCCGGACCATTATCAAAAACAGCCGTCACCAGTATGCCGTTGGACGTCTCCAGCGACATGTCCTGTACCATCTGCGGTGTAAGGTCGGCTATGCCGGTACCAACCCAGGGATAGGCAAATGAGCCGCTGTCGATAATAGCCTCGGCCACTCTCCTGAACTTGTTCGAGGACACGGCAAAGTAAATACCGTCGCCCCGGAGCGGGTCAATCCTGGCGGTAACCAGCCCGATTATCTCACCCGCCGAATTGGACAGGGGGCAGCCCGAGTTGCCGAAATTTATCGGGGCGTCGAACTGGATCATATTAGCCACCCAGCGGCCCTCGACATCGATGAAACGATTGATTTGACTCAAAATGCCGGCTGTAAGTGTATCTCTCAGGCCGAGGGGACTATCGCCATCGCCGGGACTGCCGATGGCGATGACCGGTTCGCCTACGCGCAGCAAACTGGAATCTCCGATGACGGGTGGCGTAATACCCGGATTACTTACCATCTTCAACACCGCAACATCGCTGAACTCACAATAACCTATCATAGTTGCCGGCGATACCTGGCCGTCATCCATCATGACCAATATCCGGGTAAGACTTTCGACGACGTGGTAGGCGGTGACGACATGGCTGTCATCATCATAAATAAATCCGGAGCCTATCGTTGACTGCCCGTTCGTAATTCTTACCGTAGCCCGGCCTACCTCCTGATAGACTTTATTGGCATCGACCATGGAACGCGAGATAATGTCCTCAGTATCACGGACACGTTCACCCAGACTTTCAACCTGAGAAGTGATAGCGCCCGTCTCTGCCTCTATACCGGAGAGGCGTTCGCCGGTCGATTTCAGTTCGGATTTCAAAGCGTTGATATCGGTCTTGGCTCCGGCAATCTGCTCTTTCAGGAAACCGATACCGGCCTGGGTTTCCGTCTGCAGACCGGAAAGCTCGCTACTGAGTGCCTCAACCCGGGCTGCCTGTTCCGTTTCGAAAGACGTCAACCGGTCACCCAGACGATCGATCTGTTGATTGAGCGTATATGAGTAGTAGCCGATGCCTCCTGAAATAACCACCAGTAGCACCAGTATGCCGATAATTACTTTGTTAGCCATGTGATGAACTCCTTAATCCAGCGCTCGCAGCACTGAGATATTGATGACTATTTTTCGACTTGGGCGCGGAATAATCAGGGAGTCGATAATTTACTCTTGATTTCCGATAGCTGCTGGATGTGTGTTTTTTCCTCGGCAATTATCCTGTTTATCACCGGAGTAAACCTCTGGGGCACATTATCTCTCATCTCATAATAAAAAAGAATGGAGTCCTTCTCGGCGCTGATGGCGAGTTCCAGCGCTTTCACATCGCTATCCGCCTGGGTCGCCATCTCGCTGGTAATCATATCGTCGGTAAAAACAGCTTCGTCAATCAGTGTCTGCAAGTACCCGGGGTATTCCGGCGATTCAACTTCGCCAGGCGGTCGATTTTTAATCCCGGCCAGCATTCCCTCGAACGTATCAAGATGCTCCCGCTCCATCACCACCAGTCCTTCAAAAACAGCCCTGGCCATCTCGTTATCGGTAGATTTTGCCATGACATCGTAGAAGGTGATGCCCCTCCTTTCGATGTCGATAGCTATATTTATCAACTCGTCACCGGAAGATACGATAGACATATCATCACCTCCTCTTTCACTATCCCGGAGGTATACATCCTGTATTTCAGACTTCTATTAATATTGTGTCGCCATCGACTTTAACAGGGTATGTCGGCAGGGGCCGCGGTGGTTTAATGACCTTGGCCAGCGACGCAACGAGCCCCTTCCCTTTAAGCCAGCGGATGTTATGTCCGTCGGTAATATCAAATTGAGAGCCGTGCAGCGGACAGGTAACAACTGTACCCTTGAGCTGCCCCGCCGCGAGCTCGCCACCCCGGTGAGGGCAGCGGTTGCCAACGGCGTAGTATTTGTCCCCCACCCTGGCCAGCATGACCTCCTGCCCTCCGGCGATGACCTTCTTTTTCATTCCGTCACTGAAATCGCCGGTCTTGCCGGCTTCCACATAGCTGCTCATATCTATCATCCACCGGGAAGATGAGCGCTTATACCCGGGTCATTATCGCCTTCCTCTTCCTCAAGCAAGTCGTTGAACACTTCGATATGGTATTGCTCGTTGTCTCTGATTCTAAGAAGCAGCTCTTTCAAGCCTTTATCATCCGCTTCCTTGGCGGCTTTATCATAAGCGGCGGCTACCTCTTTCTCAATCTTGATATCCGCCGTCAGCATATCCGCCGTCCGGGTAGATTCATCGGGCGTGGTATGCTCGATTCTCGGGTTGCCACCGCCGTCAACCATTTCCTCGGCCAGCCAGCCCAGGTGCTGCATCTCGTTGATGGCCTGGTCCTCCAGCTGCTTCTTCGCTTCGGCGTTTTGCGTCATGTAAGAA
This sequence comes from uncultured Dehalococcoidaceae bacterium, assembly GCA_964395955.1. Classification (GTDB taxonomy): domain Bacteria; phylum Chloroflexota; class Dehalococcoidia; order Dehalococcoidales; family RBG-16-60-22; genus CAYVPT01. The sequence continues at coordinate 4,032 of CAYNDI010000099.1, read as the reverse complement.
TGGAACAGGTATTGCAGAACGACCGTATACTCGTGCTCGATGCCCCAGTTCAGCATTTTGGTCACGCCGTCCTTACGGTCGCCCCGGATATCTTTCAAGCCCTCTCTACCCGCCTTGTCCACGAAGTGCATGAATTTGCCTCGATGCGCTTCTTCATCTGCCAGTATGCGTTTCAGGAGACGTTTGATAGCGGGGTCGTCAATCTTCTTGATATGCTCTTTATAATTCGTGATGGCTCCCTCTTCCAGCTTGACATCGTCCCCCATCCATTCCGGCACGGTTTCGCCCGCCATGTTCATCGTGCCCCTTTTCAGGCTGGGCTGACCGCCCAGGCCGACGATTGTCTCCGCCAGCCAGTCCAGGTGACGCATCTCTTCCCGGGCCATGGCTTCGACCTCACAGGCCATTTCGCCTTCACCCATGGCGTAAGCATGGCTGAGATACTGAATTATAGCCCCGTGTTCGTCCTGGAGATCGGCGTTCAGCAGTTCGATTATTTCTTTCCTTTCCATAGGTCACCTCTCTATATTCTAATGGTAATGCTTTAGTCCTCTACTTTTTCAAACTCGCTCTTGGCCGCCCCGCAGACGGGGCATACCCAGTCGTCGGGTATTTTCTCGAACGGCGTCCCCGGTTTGATACCTCCGTCGGGATCGCCCACTTCCGGGTCGTAAATGTAGCCGCAGACAGTGCATTCGTATTTTGCCATTTTATTCTTCCCCTCCTTTTTTCCGGGATATATAGCCGGGGGCTGTTTTGGGGGTGGTGCCCCGCTTTACCTGATGATAATAATCATAAGTCATACATGGGTTATCACTAAGTATTTCCGCCGCCACGACCTTTCCAATAAACAGGGTATGCGTGCCGGCATCGACGTCATGGGTTACCTCCGCCTCGAGATAAGCCGTGGCGTTATCGAGGAATACCGGCGAACCGGTCTGACCTATCTTATAATTAACGTTCTTTGTCTTATCCACGTCTCTGCCGGATTTGAAACCGAATCCCCCGATAAACGGAAGGGATGCCGCTTCACACAGCACCGAGGCGGAAAAGACGCGGCTGGCTTTAATGAATTCATTGGTCAGATTGCTTTTGTTAATACTCACGGCCACTGTCGGCGGCTCCGAGGTTATTTGAAACAACGTGTTGGCTATCTGCCCGTTGAGCTTTTTGCCCCGGTGCGAGCCGATAATATACATGCCATATCCGATTTTTTGGAGGGCATTTAAGTTCATTTTTCGCCCCCGGTTACATGACTTCCTTTTCGCTGGCTTCTACCGCCCGCTTCAACTCCGCGCTCAGCATAGGGGGCAGCCCCTCGATATCCACGCGCAGGAATCCCCTCACTATAGTCGCCGTGGCTTCATCTCTCGTCAGTCCCCTGGCCATCAGGTATTCTACCTCTTCCTCGGCAATCTTACCGACGGCCGCCTCGTGGGAGAGGTCGATGCCGGCCAGGTTGCCTTTGAGCTCGGGGATGGCGTGTATCATGCCTTTTTCTCCCAGTATCAGGCCGCGGCATTCCAGGTGTCCCTTGACATCCGGATAATTGCCCTCGATATAACCGCGGGCGACGATATTTCCGCCGGTGGTGATGGCCCGGGAGATAATCTCGGTCCGCGCGTTATCGGCATCGAGTATCACCCGCGAGCCGACGTCCAGGTTCGTCCCCTGACCGGCTACCAGGATGCTGTTGTAGCGCACGGTAGCGTTTTTACCGTTACATCGGGCGGTGGGATACATCTGCAGGGAATGTACCGGCTTCATGAGAACGTAGTTACTCAGAAACAGGCCGTCCTCCTCAACGATGGTGACAGTGCGGGGTCGGACGGCTATTTCCGGGTTCCAGTTGTGTATCATGGTGAAAGTGACCCTGGCGCCCCGCTTGATATAGAACTCGGATACGCCCAGGTGCAGTCCGGGTTCGTCCTTGGAAGCCGTGGCGCAGCCGGTGATGATATGCAGCTCCGAGTCTTCCTCGGCGATAATGATATTATGCACGTTCTGCACCAGGTTCTCTTTAGCCAGGTAAAGGCAGGCCTGGACCGGAAAGACGGTCTTCTGGCCGGGTAAAGTCCTGATAAAATAGCCGTTATTTTCGTTCAACTCAACATTGGCGGTATATTTATCGGCATCCACTTCGACCGCCTTCCAGAGGTAGTCGGAAAGCCAGTCGTGTTTTTCCAGGGCCTGGCTGAGCGGCATGACCTCCACGCCCTCCTGCTTGGCGGAGCTGTGGACGGGCGTATTGTCCATCTGGAGATACGTGCCCGACCTCTGGCCGGGGTCATCCAGGATGATACCGGCACTCAACATTTTTTCCCGGGTCTCAGGTGATAGCTGTAAAGGGTCGTCCTGATAAGTGTGCTCTTCCCCGGAACCGGCGTATTTTTTTATATCTATGTCCTCACCGAAGGCGGCCGTCTTGCCCGTAGCCGCTTTAGCCTTGTCTTTATACGTCCTGGATGCATCCGTTTTACTCATTTATCGGCAATCTCCCCAGATAGCATTTGATACATTCGTTATAGCCCTTCTCCCGGATAGTCGCCAGCATTTCATGAGGGTCGCCCACGCAGCCGAGGGTGCCGTCACACATCACGTAGCCGGTACGGGCATTGACGTAGTCCAGGATGTGCCCGGTATGAGTTATGATAAGTCCCATACAATGCCGTTCCGGTATAGGGCAGTTTTTCTCCAGCAGGTCGTTCATCAACTCGCCTATCAGGACAATGTTTACCAGGTCCACGCCGGATTCCGGTTCATCCAGCAGCGTCAGGTCCGGCTTCTGGGCCATCAGCTGCATCAATTCGGAGCGTTTTATCTCCCCCCCGGAGAAACCGTAATTGATATCACGCTCCAGAAAATCTCTCAGGTCGGTTTTCTCCGCCAGCTTCTCAATATCTTCTTCGTCTCCCCTGCCCTTCAGGCAGGCTTCCACCATATCACGGGTCTTGACACCACGCACCACCGGCGGCCGCTGGAAGGACATGCCGATGCCCATCCTCGCCCTCTCGTCCACGGACATATTCGTGATATCCTTGCCCTTGAAGTGGATACTTCCCCGGGTGATTTTATACTTGGGGAAACCCATGATGGCCATGAGCAGCGTACTCTTGCCGGCGCCGTTGGGACCGAAGAGGACATGCGTTTCGCCGTTTTTTATCGTCAGGCTGACGTCATGGATGATTTCCTTGTCCTCCACGGTTACCGATAAGTCTTTTATCTTAAGCATATTTACTACCTCGGTAAACAGATTCCTGCTAATGTTATTATCTAGCCGCCATCGAGGGAATGGTGTTCTTTCTGCACGAAATAGGCTGCCGGGTCCTTGAGAAATTCATAATAATCGAGCAGGACTTTGTGGTGCTCTTCCTCCTGCATGGCCAGGGCTTCGTAAAACTGCTTTTCCGCCTCGTAAGTGGCTTTTCCGCCCCGGGCTTTATAGAAATCGTAGGTCTTATTCTCCATGGCCATGGCCGTCTGTATAGCTTCGATTTCGGTGGGAATTGCCTTCACATCCTTACCCATGGCTTTCATTGCATCGGAAAATATCGTCTTTAGTCCCCGACCGCCGTCGCCCTGGAATGCCCGGGACGGCCAGCCCTTCTTCGCGCTGATTTCCTTGTAAATACTCTCGAATACTTGCCTATGGGTATCTTCCTCGGCGGCGAGTTTTTCCAGTAAGCTCTTGCCCAGTTCATTCCGGCTGGCTTTACCGGCTTTCAGATAATATTCTTTACCGTCTATCTCCATCTGAATAGCGGTCTTTAAAGCCCCCAGGGTCGTATCCTGTTCCTCGGTCATTTCTTGCCTCCTCTGGTTCGAATAGTGGTAATCAAGCCACCGGTCCGGTCAGCACCGTGTAACGAATAATAAACTTAAATCACGCCAGTGTCAACCTTCCGGTAGGGCTTTCATGGGATATTATACTAGCCATATTTCAGGAGTGATGTGACAAAAGTTCCATTAAATTCATTTCTTGCACTTTGTGGCCGGTTTCAGTATATAATATCGAGTGTTTTCCGGTCGACC
>CAYNDI010000098.1:0-8321 GCA_964395955.1 uncultured Dehalococcoidaceae bacterium | reverse complement strand
CCTGTGTCATAGTAGGAGGAATATTCTTGAAAAGCACTTTCTCTATTAGAGGATTGCGTTCAACTGCATTGAAAATAAGGAAATTGCTGGATGATGAAAACCTTGATAATATACGTTTCGAGCTCAGGGCGCTGGTAAGCCGTGATACTAAAGACTTGTCAAAGCCGCTACTGGTCTCGGCGGCGGTGGAATCGGTGGGGGAAGGTACCGGCGACAGCCTTGTCGCCCCCCTTTTTTATTTCCTGTTCCTGGGGGTACCGGGGGCTATCGGCTACCGGGTGGTCAACACCATGGACTCGATGATTGGCTATCACGGTAAATACGAGTATCTCGGCAAGTTCGCCGCCCGGCTGGACGACGTCCTCAACTTCATACCGGCCAGGCTGGCGGCGTTACTGCTGGTACTGGCAGCCATATTAAAAAGAAACGGGCGAAACGCCTGGCGTACGGCCCGGCTAGAGCACACAAAGACCGCGAGCCCTAACGCCGGCTGGCCGATGGCCGCCATGGCCGGCGCTCTGGATGTCCGCCTGGAGAAGGCGGGACACTACGTGCTGGGAGAAGCGAAAACACCGCTGATACCGGATACCATCAAAGGGGCCGTGCAGCTATTTTCAGTGGCGGCAGCACTCTGGATACTGATATGCTTGATAGCGGGGGGTGTTCAAGTTGTCCTTGCGACCTAAAAGAATCGTGGCCGGTCTCAGGGCCGGTACGCACGGCGGCATTAATCCCGCCGAGCTAAAGAAGATGGGAATCGACCCGGACAAGGTCCTCGACTTCAGCGTCTGCACCAATCCATTTATGCCGCCGCCGGGAATCAGGGAAATGATGGGGGCGATGCCCATCGAGCAATACCCGGACTCCCAGGCCGCCGAACTCAGAGAGCGGCTATCAGAAAGACTGGGGATACCGGCGGAGAATATCCTGGCAGGGAATGGCACCACCGAGCTGATAAGACTCATTACCCTGGCTTACTTTCGCCGGAATGACTCCACTATTATTCTGGAGCCGACCTACGGCGAGTACGAAATAGCCGGTCGTATTGCCGGGGCGCGGACCCTCAGATACCGCGCCACCGGGGCAAGCAACTTTACACCGAAAATCGAAGAGGTCGTCAACCTTATCAAGCAGCGCCAGCCGCGCGCCGTCTTTATCTGCAATCCCAATAATCCCACCGGGAAGTACCTCTCGCGGCGTGATATCGAAAAAGTTATGGATAACCTGCGGGACGGATTGCTTATCCTGGACGAGGCCTATGTTGCTTTCGCCGAGGAACCCTGGAACTCCCTTGACCTTACCGGGCGGGGCAACGCGGTCGTCCTGCGTTCCATGACCAAGGACTACGGTCTGCCCGGACTCCGCCTCGGCTATGCCGTCGCCAGCCGGGAAATCATCGCTAGCCTGCGCACCGTTCTGCCGCCCTGGAACGTCAATACCATCGCCCAGGGCGTCGGCACCGCCGTCCTGAAACAAGATGAATACCTGAAGGAGACTCTACGAAAAGTGCAGGACGCCAAACGCTTCCTGATGGAGGAACTTGACCGGATGGGCTTCAAAGTTTTACCTTCGGACGCTCATTATTTCCTGGTGAAGGTGGGGAAGGCAACAGAGTGCCAGCGCGCTCTCCTGGAAAAGGGCATCCTGGTGCGCGATTGCACCTCTTTCGGTCTCAAGGAATATATCCGCATCTCGCCGCGCACTTTGCCGGAGTGTGGAAGACTCATCACGGCTATCGGCGGTATTTCACCGTCGGAAGAAGAGACCTAAGATGATATTAAAACCGCCTACGTATATAATTAACACTTAGTTAGGAGAGATAATGGAGCTGCTTAATCGCACCGTAGAGAAGATAAAGCCTCTGGATAAAGCGGCGATGGCGGAGGCCCGCACCCGCCAGGATACGCTGACCAAACCGTCGGGAAGCCTGGGCCGGCTGGAGGAGCTGTCCGTCCGGCTGGCCGGCATCCAGGGTAAAGCCAGACCGGTCATTGAGGAGAAAGCCATGATTACCATGGCCGCCGACCACGGAGTGGTCGACGAAAAGTTAGGCAACTGGCCCCGCGAGGTCACCGCGCAGATGGTGCAAAATTTCCTGCGGGGCGGGGCCGGCATCAACGTGCTGGCGCGCCAGGTGGGAGCCAGGATTATCTTCGTGGATATGGGGGTAGCCAGTGACCTCAGGCCGGACCCGCAGCTTATCGTCAGGAAAATAGACTACGGCACACAAAACATGTGCCTCGGTCCGGCCATGACGCCGGAGCAGGCAATTAGTAGTATAGAAACCGGCATCGAAATAATCAGTGACGAGGTAAATAAAGGCCTCGATATTGTCGGCACCGGCGATATGGGCATCGGCAATACTACCGCCAGCAGCGCTATCTTCGCGGCCATTTCCGGCAAGGCGGTCGAAGAAGTCACCGGCCGCGGCACGGGACTTTCCGACGAACAGCTTTCCTATAAAGTGACTGTCATCAAGCGTGCCATGGCGGTCAATAAACCCGGACCGTCCAAGCCCCTGGAAATTCTGGGGAAAGTCGGCGGCTTTGAAATCGGGGGCCTGGCCGGGGTCATGCTGGGGGCGGCGGCCCAACGCATCCCGGTGGTCATCGACGGCTTTATCTCCGGGGCAGCTGCCTTTATCGCCGCGGCGCTGGCGCCACGACTCAAAGACTACATCATCGCCGCCCACGTCTCGGCGGAAGCCGGGCATGCCGCCATGCTTGAATACATGGGGTTCAAACCGCTACTGAATCTCGAAATGCGACTCGGCGAAGGCACCGGCGCGGCGCTGGGTATATTTATCGCCGAGGCCGCCGCCAGGACGCTGAACGAGATGGCGACCTTCGCCGAGGCCGGCGTTGCAGAGGGGGAATAGATAAAACGTTGAGCTTTTTAACCGCCTTACAGTTTCTAACGAGCCTACCGGTACCCATCAAGCGTGAACTCAGCCCGGAGCAGATGGGACGAGCCACGTCCTATTTCCCGGTGGTGGGACTTATCATCGGGCTTGTTCTGGCCGCCCTGAACTGGCTGTTAATTCATATCCTGCCCGCGGGAGTGGTCAACGCCCTGCTCATCGTAGCTCTGGTGATACTCACCGGGGCGCTGCACCTGGACGGCCTGGCGGATACCTGCGACGGCATCGCCGGCCATAAGACGGTCGAAGAGAGATGGCGGGTAATGCGTGACAGCCGGACGGGGGCTTTCGGGGTGGTGGGCATCGTCCTGCTGCTGCTGGTGAAGTACATCTCCCTGAACAACGTCCCGCCGGAGTTCATGTACGCCACGCTTATTTTTATGCCGGTGGTCAGCCGCTGGGCGATGGTCTACGCCATTTTCACTTTCCGTTATGTCCGGCCATCGGGACTGGGGACAGCCTATAAGGCTGCCACGCGCTGGCCGCAGTATATTACGGCTACATTCATTACGTTTGTTGTAGCGGCCGCCCTGTTTCCTTTCTTCTCACTGATAGGATTTATTTTGATCTTCGGTATCCTGATTATCACCACCCTATTCTCGTTCTATCTAAAATACAAATTCGCCGGGCTTACCGGCGATACCTACGGCGCCATCAACGAGGTAGCGGAGGTAATGGTGCTGCTATTCGTTATCATCATTTTTCATATAGGTCTGGGGCACAGGATATAATATGAATTCCAGAGCCAGAACCATTATGGTACAGGGGACAGCCTCTTCGGCGGGGAAGAGTATTATCGTAGCCGCTTTGTGCCGTATTTTCAAACAGGACGGCTATAGAGTCGCCCCGTTCAAGGCGCAGAACATGGCGCTTAACTCATTCGTCACGGCGGGGGGCGGGGAAATAGGAAGGGCGCAGGTAGTACAGGCGGAAGCCGCCGGCATCGCCCCCACGGTGGACATGAATCCGGTGCTCCTCAAGCCGACTACGGACACCGGCTGCCAGGTTATCGTACTGGGCAAGGTTGTCCGGAACATCGCCGCCGGTGACTACTACAAATACACCCCCACCCTGCTGGAAACGGTAACGGCGGCCCTGGAACGTCTACGCGCCGAATACGACATCATCGTCATCGAAGGGGCTGGCAGCCCGGCGGAAATAAATCTCAAAGACCGGGAAATCGTCAATATGCGGATAGCTAAAACATCCGGTTCTTCCGTGCTCCTGGTCGGCGATATCGACCGCGGCGGCGTTTTTGCATCGCTGGTGGGCACGCTGGAACTGCTGGACGAAGACGAAAGGGACATTGTGAAGGGATTTATAATCAACAAGTTCCGCGGCGATGTCACGCTGCTGGAACCGGCCATCGACTTCCTGGAAAAGCGTACCGGCAAGCCGGTGCTGGGCGTGGTACCGTACTTCCGGGATATACGTATCGCCCAGGAGGACTCGGTTTATCTGGATGAAAGGCAGCGAAACTCCGCGCCGGGGAATCTGGAAATAGCCGTCATCCGCCTGCCCCATATCTCTAACTACGACGACTTCGACCCGCTGGAAGAGGCAGGCTGCTCCGTAAATTATGTCACCCGGCGCTTCGAGCTCGGCAATCCTCATCTCATCATCCTGCCCGGCACCAAGAGCACGGTGGCCGACCTTGATTATTTACGGCATTCGGGGCTGGCGGCGAGTATCCTCGCCAGAGCTGAAGCGGGTACGCCGGTGGTGGGTATCTGCGGCGGCTACCAGATGATGGGGCAAAAGATACTCGACCCGCAAAAAGTAGAGTCGGGAAAAACGGAGGTCGAAGGACTCGGCCTGCTCGACGTGGTGACGGAGTACGCCGCGGAAAAGTCCACCCGGCAGGTCAGGGCGCGCGTTATCGGCGACACCGGACTGCTGGCCGGAACGGCAGGACAGGATATCAGCGGTTATGAAATACATATGGGGCAGACCCGCCGCGGGGAGAAACTCAGCGCCTTTAAAATCGTCGAAACGCCCCAGGGTCCGGCTGACTATACCGATGGCGTATTGAACTCAAAAGGTACGATACTGGGGACTTATTTGCACGGCCTCTTCCACAACGACAGCTTCCGGCAGGGCTTCCTCAATAACCTGCGGCGTTACTGGGGACTGCCCGATGATACCGGTGAGATGAAAAACAATAAAGAAGAGCAGTACGATAAGCTGGCGGAACACGTCCGCCGCAGCCTGAAGATACCGGAAATTTACCGGATTATGGAGGGGCAGGTTTGAAAAGTATCCTCATCACCGGCGGCGCCCGCGGCGGCAAGAGCACATACGCTCAGGAACTGGCCCTGAAGACCGGCCCGCCCGTCCTTTTCGTGGCGACGGCCGAGGCCGGCGACGCGGACATGGCACGGCGTATCAAGGTGCACCGTAAATCAAGGCCCGCCGCATGGACAACGCTCGAAGCTCAATTACACATCGGCCGCCAGATTACCGAGAACATCGGCCAGGCCGGCACGGTGATTATCGACTGCATTACCATGCTGGTCAATAATATCATCCAGCAATACGACGAAACCGCCGACGCCAGCCAGATAGAGAAAGCGGTCCTGGCGGAGATTGAAGAATTAATCAAATGTATCGAATATTCTGACGCCCGATTCATCATCGTCACCAATGAGGTCGGGCTCGGCATTGTGCCCGCCGATAGAATCAGCCGAATCTACCGCGACTTACTTGGAAAAGCCAACCAGATGCTGGCTAATCACGTTGACGAAGTCATTTTTATGGTGGCCGGCGTTCCGTTGACGATTAAAAAACGTGCGTAAAACAGCTATTGACACCCTCTTGTATCGAGTAATATATTGGGCTGTCGTATTTTGTTCTGTAAAATGAAAATCATGATGAACCAGCACACCGGCATCCTTAATATTATCGTTATTGTCGCCGTCATTGAGACGACCTGGAGTGTTTTCATCCCAAGTACGCCGTAAATCCGTCTCTTAAGTCAGTAAAACATACCAGGCCCGGGAATAAAACCTCGGGCTTTCGTATTTTAAGGTGGGTACGGTATGTTGAGATAATAACAATACTTCGGAATGTGACCCAAACTTGGTTCATTAATCAAGAAGGATGATAGCTGTCATATCGGTCGATGTACTTAATCAGCTTACCTGTTCCTTGGTGACTTTGGCCAGGTCAAGGCGGTTGAGGCCGAGGATACCGGTTAATCTAACTTAACAACTGGTGTCTCTTGTGAGGGCAGGTCAAGCTGATTTGAAATAAAGAGAGTTTTAGTAGCATTATCTGTAGGGGTGATATTTTAGATGTTAGAAGTGTTTTTCTTTATCATAGGATTAGTCAACAGCGTCTTACTGATTTTCATCTTCCTGATTCGGAAGAAAAGATTAGACCTACTTCATCGATTCGGACGGGTATATTTACTGCTGGCGATTCCTGCTGCCTATGGTATTTTCCTGGTCGTACAAGAACAGAAAACAGTCCGATATAGCGTCTTTCTGGGGATCTTCCTGGCCTTTTTACTCTTTGAATGGCTATATGATTACGTTTTGAAAATCAATTTTCGTGAGAATTGGAAGAAAAACTGGAAGTGGTTAGTACCCTACTTAGGTCTCTATTACGCGATGAATTATGGATTTGTGGTAATGCCGTGGAAAACCTCCATGACATGGGGTTTTATTATGCTGTTCCTTTTCATTATCCAAATAATCACGAATTTACGTACACATCCCAATGTTAGGGCAAGTCGGGAATCTTAAATTGGAGAATGAACTCGTCTGACATAAGCTGGACAGTTTTTATTGATTATTAGCTACATTTTTTTAATACGATGTGCACATCCCCAACTCAAGGGGACGATATCTGGAATCATGCGTAATCATCACCGTCTGTTCTCAGCGAGAATATTTTGAATAACCTTTCCCCGGTTACTTTGGTCCACTCTTGTTCGTACCTGTTTCCTGTCACGGATACGAGCATTAGATGAATATTACCATAAGTGCCGTAATCGGAAACATTTACTCAGATAGTCAATTAACAAAAAAGTAAAATGTGACATTTGAGGAAAAACGAGGGCTGGATAACCTCCCACTGGGATAATCCAGCCCCCTGATTGTATCTACGATAATATTGACCTAGCTTTTGCCTATCCTGAACATCTTGGTTCCGCAGCTTGGACAGGTACCCTGGGTCGCCGGCTTTCCATTTTTCATCTTAATGGCCCTGGCGTTTTTCATTTCCTTCTTAGCGCGACATTTCACGCAATAAGCCTGCATGTTAAAGACTCCTCTTGTAGATTTCTTCTGACAATATAATATATGACACTTCTGAGTCAAACAGGTGGGACAGGCATCTTATAATCCTATGCTCCGCTTTATAAAATCTAAGAAGTCCGATGGCATGGGTTTAGTCCAGCACCTCATCAATTTTCGGTGGGTCTTCCAGATGACTCCACTTTGGATCGCGATTGGTATGTTCGTAGAGAATAGGGGCCGGCGAGCAACTATTAAAAAGTATGGGTCTATCCACTCTCTTAAAGATAAAAGGACAATGGGAAAGCCCCGGCGGAACAGTGATGATACAGGTGTTGGTGATTGTGTGTTTTTCATCGTCAATCCAGAACTCGACTTCTCCACCTAGGTCAAATGGGTCATTCGGATTAGTTCCGTACAGGATGATATATTCGACATAATCATGGTAATGAGGCTTTGTTGATACGGTATCTGGCGGAGTCGGTTTGTGTACCACAACGCCGCTATAATAGAAGCCCCCTTTGACAGATCTTTCATCCAGATACATTGAAAATACGTTAGGGTCATCAGTAGGATGTTTTGGGTTAGCCTTTGTATTGTATACGATATATTTCCCGTATTTGGTTTTTGGGTCTCCGCTTTTGATAATTCCGTATTTTTGTTTTGCCATGTGCTTTTATTCTCCTTTTAGATTATTACATGATAATTAATGCTAAGACGATAAAAACCAATTGTCAATCCGCGGTAATCAGGGACCACACCAGGTGAGAGGTACAATGGAGTGTTTCAGACGATGACTGGAGAGATGCCATGGATACAACATCAGGCGGCAGAAGCTCTGGACTTCATTCTATCAAAAAGGAATAGCAAAAGAATAGCAAGCGGTATTTAGTAAACATAATATTGAGGACATAATATAAATATTAGCTTCAAAAAATGGCGCGCCTGGAGGGATTCGAACCCACGACCCCCGGTTCCGAAGTCTGGGCGCTGTGGTTTTTTATATTATCGTATGTTTGGGGATATTGTAACACATCCAGGCATTTGTAGCTAAATTGTCCGTTTTGTCTGGTTGGATAATGGGGCGTTATATTTAGTCCGTTAGCAAAATGTTTGCAGACGACTGATCACTATCCCACTAGGAACCAATTTAGTTGAAAGAC
>CAYNDI010000097.1:0-8378 GCA_964395955.1 uncultured Dehalococcoidaceae bacterium | reverse complement strand
ATAAAAAATCCCAGAGTAAGACAACCACCCCAGGACCCTCCTCAACTCTCCGTTGTTAAGAGGTGAGGAGACACGGTAAATCGTGGACACCAATCGGTCTAAGTTATATTTTCACATCCTTTCTATCCCGCGTTATACTAATGCTTTGATGTCGAGGTTCTGCTTCACCATCTCGGCAAGTATCGGCAGTTTATTCTCCTGGTCCAGTTTGGCCCTGCTCAGGGCATCTTCGATGATGGCTACTATGTCGTCGGTCTCTGTTTCGGTCGAGATTATCGGAATACCCCGTATTTCTGCTTTCTGGAGGACATTATATATCGGTGCCTCACCGTTGCCACTGAGAACAAGACACCTGGTAGGTGTTTCTAAAGCGGCCAGCTGCATGTCCGGGCGGTCCTGCCGGATGATGGCGGCTTTTTTATCTTTGCGCCCGAAGTATTCCAGCCCGGAATCCACCACCATGGCCCCCAGCAGGAAGTTTTCCACCAGTTCACCCGATTTCTCGGTGTTGTTCAGTATCTTACCTCCGATGCTTTCCGCCAGTTCGGCGACGGTGATAGCCATCAGAACCCTGTTTTCCGGGATAACCCCGAGCAGATTTATACCCGCTGCTTTAAAACGCGACTTAGCTCCTTCGAGTTCACCTTTCAGCATACTTTCCGGCACTTTATTGATGATAACGCCCAGTAAATCCGTACCGAATCCTTTATAAACCTCGAGGTATTTTGAAGCCTGTCCGGAATAGGCTTCCACGGCAATGGCTTTAGCCTTCATTTCCCGGGCGGCCCCGTAGGTATTACGACTTACCGCATCACCAGTGTCCGGTCCCAGGCTGCCTTCCACCAGAACGATATCGCGTCCTTTAATGAGGTCGGGGGCATTAACGACATCGGTCAGTCCCAGGATTTGTTTCATGAAGGCAATATCACTGTCCGAGCCGTCTTTTTCCGAGGCCTGAGGTTTCAGATAGCCCACTTTCCGTCCATCTTTGCTAAAGTACATGGCCAGGCCGGCGCAGACGGCGGTCTTACCGGCTCCTTCTTCGGCTGAGACGATATATATAACGCCCAATATTCACCCCCAGGTAAGATTAACTCTGTATTGAATGAACCAATATATTATAATCCTTTAAGCAAAATACGTAAAGAGGTATAATATTCGGTGTTGCGTCTTTATAAATATACGGAGGCATCTCGTTGAAATCGCTCGTTACTCTCCTTCGCAGATTTTATAAGTGGGAACACTTCTGGCTCTGTCTTCTGGTGGTTGCGACGCTAGTCCTGCATTTCGTTATCGTGGACAAACCCGCATCACTTATCCTGGACGAACAATACTACATCAATGAAGCCAGGAACATCATTGAAAATCATGAAATCCAGTTCGAGGAGCACCCGCCGCTGGGAAAACTCTTTATCGTCACCGGAATCAAGATATTCGGTGATAATACCCTGGGCTGGCGTTTCTCCTCGATAATCCTCGGGACGGCCTGTATTATACTCTTCTATTTCATCTGCCGTCGACTCGATATGTCGCCGTGGGCCGTTAATATCGCGACCTTTTTACTGGCGCTGGAAAATATGACCTTCATCCAGGCCAGCGTAGCCATGCTCGATGTTTTTTTCCTGGTCTTTATGTTCGCGGCATTTCTGCTTTATTTGAACCGTAAATATATAGCTGCCGGTATATCCGCGGGGTTATGCGTGCTGGCCAAGCTCAGCGGCGCCCTGATGATGCCGACCCTGATGATTCACTGGTTTTTCAGTCGGGCAAAGCACTCCCGCTGGTTTGTGTTAACCATCGTCCTGTCCGTAATCACGTTTATTGGACTGATGCCCCTATTCGAATATTTCATCGTCCAGAATTTCTCGGAGGTAATCAGCCCGTTCGAGCGGATTAAGACCATGGTGAGTATGACCAGCAGTCTTACTTTCGACACCACCACCCACGAGGCCATGAGCCGCCCCTGGGAGTGGCTGCTTTCTTATAGACCCATGCCTTTCTGGTGGACGCCACATTATATCTCGGGTATCAGCCCTTCCGTCTGGGCTCTTACTATCCCCACGTTTGCCTATTTGGTGTATAAAGCGATAAAAAGAAACGAGGCGGGGCTGTTCGGGGCGGCCTGGTTTGCCAGTACTTACCTGCTGTGGATACCGGCCAGTCTCATAACCGACAGACTCAGTTACCCATTTTATTTCTATCCGTCAATCGGGGCTATCTGTATCGGTCTGGGAATTGGTTTGTCCGAGCTTATCCACCTCTTTCAGACGAGGGAATCCGGTAAGCTCAAGTGGACATCCCTGAGTATAGTGGTACTCATCGTCCTGGCCCATATCGTTTCTTTCATGCTTCTGTATCCCCTGTTCCCGATACGTTACTATTAGTTACCTTTTCGTCGACTGAAAAGGCGGTAGCACAGAGTATAAAATATAGGTCCATTTGTATTTGGTAAATACGTTCAAGCCTCACCCCTGGCCCCTTCCAGCCAGAGACACTGGCAAGAAACCATAGATATTTATGGCTGGAGAGGGGGAAAAAGGGGGTGAGCTATGAACGTCCAGATGCAGATTGTATTTATATTTCCCCTCTATTATTGACAAATGGCCAGTGCTATGATTATCCTAGGGGTGAGGTAAGACAGGTTATGCGTGAGGCCGTGCTTTTTGAAAAACTGCCGGACTCCAGGGTAAGGTGCCGTACCTGCCAGTGGCGCTGCCAGATTAATCCGGGGAAATACGGCGTTTGCGGCATGTACCACAACCAGGATGGTACTCTACTCAGCCTGAATTACGGCAAGGTATCATCCGCGGCTGCCGATCCCATCGAAAAGAAGCCGTTATTCCACTTTCACCCCGGTACCAAGTGTCTTTCTCTGGGTACCCTGGGGTGTAACTTCCACTGCCGGCACTGTCAGAACTGGGAAATTTCCACTGCCGATAGCAGTTCTCTATTGCACGGCTGCCGCGACCTTTCCCCCAAGGTATCAATCGAACTGGCCGTGCACAGCCACTGCCAGGGCATAGCCTGGACTTATAATGAGCCGACAATATGGTTCGAACACACCCTGGAGTCGGCTAAACTGGCTAAAGAAAACAATCTCTACACAGTTTACGTGACCAATGGCTATGCCACGCCGGAGGCGCTGGATACCATCGGCTCATACCTCGACGCCTGGCGCGTGGACATCAAGGGTTTCTCCGATAATCTCTATAAATCATTATCCGGTATACCCCGCTGGCGGGAGATACTCGATGTCACCAAACGGGCCAAGGACATGTGGAAAATGCACATCGAGGTTATTACCAACATCGTTCCGACGATGAATGACGATGATAAACAGCTGGAGGATATTGCCAACTGGATAAAAAATGAGCTGGGAGAGTTGACCCCCTGGCACGTGACCCGATTTCACCCGTATCACCATCTGACGGACCTGCCGCCTACTCCCCTCGCCACCATCGAACGCGCCGTCGAAATCGGCCTGAAGGCCGGCCTCAAGTTTGTCTATGCCGGCAACGTGCCCGGTCACCAGAGCGAGAGCACCCGCTGCTATGCCTGCGGGGAAATCGTCGTAAAAAGGCTCGGCTACGAGACGGAAGTTACCGGACTGGCGGGCTCGCGGTGCCGGTTCTGCGGGGCGGAGCTAAATTTCAGGTCGCCCGGCTCAAAGGAGGGCTAGAATGGTCAGGAATCCATATGTCGCCGGATATTTTTATCCCGCTGCAGCTTCGGAACTCAGGGCCATGATTGCCGGGTTCACGGATAAAAAGGCCCCTAAAGAGGATGTCGTCGGTCTGCTGGTGCCTCACGCCGGCTACCAGTACTCCGGACCGGTGACCGGAGCTACCGTCTCCAGGATTAAATTTACAGATACGTTTATCATCGTGGGGCCGACCCACAGCGGCATGGGCAAACCGTTCAGCGTTATGGTGGCGGGCACCTGGAAAACGCCCCTGGGCGAGGTAGAGGTCGATGAAGAGCTGGCCGGGAAACTCGTTTCCTTATCCCGTCAACTGGAAGAGGACTACGCGGCACACCAGGAAGAACATGCCGTCGAGGTTCAAATCCCTTTCCTGCAGTATTTCAAGCCGGATGTGCGTATCGTTCCCATTATACTTGCCGGCGCTCCCCTTAATATTTACCAGGAAATCGGGCGGGACATCGCCGCGGCGATTAAAGAGTTAAAAAGAGAAGCGGTTATCATGGCCAGCGGCGATATGACTCACTACGAGTCGCACGAGAGCGCCAAAGAAAAGGACATGAAAGCGGTCGAGGCCATGCTGGCCCTCGATGAAGATGAACTGACCCGGCGGTATCAAAACCTGAGTATCTCCATGTGCGCCTACGGTCCGGTGGCCTGCCTCATCGCCGCGGCTAAAGAGCTGGGCGCTACCGGCGCGGAGCTGGTGAAGTACCAGACCAGCGGCGATTCGAGCGGCGATTACAGCGCGGTGGTCGGCTACGCGGGCGTTATCTTTAAGAAGACCGCCATGCACCCGCTGACGGCCCTGGCAAAAAAAACCGTAGAGACCTATGTGAAAGAAGGTAAAAGGCCATCGTTACCGAAAAAACTAACCCCGGAGATGAAGGATAAAGCCGGAGTATTCGTCTCTATCCACATGCTGGGCGACCTGCGGGGGTGTATCGGCACGTTTGACCCGCAGGAGGAGAACGTGGCCGGAGAGATTATCACCAATGCGATAAGCTCGGCTACCCGCGACCCGCGCTTCTCCCCCGTCACCCCGGAGGAGCTTAAAGACCTGGACTACAGCGTCGACGTGCTGACCACCCCGGAGCCGGTGGACGACGCCGGCCAGCTCGACCCCAAGAGATACGGGGTAATCGTTGAGGCGGGGTGGAAAAGGGGCTTGCTCCTGCCGGACCTGGAAGGTGTGGACACCGTGGAGTACCAGATAGACGTCTGCCGACAGAAGGGGGGCATCAGCCCGGACGAGCCGGTGAAGCTGTACCGGTTTGAGGTGAAGAGGTATAAGTGAAGGGGCGACAAAGCCCGAATATTCGTTTCAGGAAACAAAGCGAGGCCGACTAGGCTTGAATTGTTTTTAGGGTTATGTTAAGCGAAGTAATGTGAAAAAATGGATGACGTCTGATAATTGTGGCGAGGGAGTGAATGGGAAGGGAAGAGGTATAAGTGAATGCTATATTACTTATATAGAATGGCTAAAATTTGAAAAAATTTGAATTAAGAAACATACGTTTGATAACTGGCGACAAGGTGGGAGATATTGCACGCTTAAATTTCAAATCATGTACTGTTTTTAAAAACAAATTTACTAGAGTTCGTGGAGAAATATTAGAGCAATCAATGGCAATTATCGCAGAATTAGATACTTTTTTTGAAACTCTAAATATACAAGCACCTGCCAGTAAACCTGGTGAGGAATTCATGAATAAGTGGAAACTATTTCGAAAGTCTCTTCATAAGATACCTAAGTTTAAATCCTCTACAAAGGAATTAAGGAGAGAAGTCCATGAAGTCATTGAAAAAAGGGATAAATACGCACACGCAGATTTGGGGTTTACTAATAATATACCTGAAATAAAGTATAAAAAAGAGGGTAAATTGGTCACTGATCAGATAAATGAGAAAATTCTAGCTAAAGACTTAAAATTCTTTGAAAAAGTAAAAGAGGATTTAAGGTCATTAAACATTTCAATTCAAAAATATAAAAATAGGGAATACTAAAAAGGATTAGCCGCTGATGATACTGGGCGGTATGGGTGGGAATAGATATGAAACGAGGGAAGGCGGGGAGTTAAAAACCGGATAAAAAGTCATTTGCACTAAACTATAACCCACAATTCGTATATAATAGGGACAGAGGGGTGAATAAAATGACTGACGGAGACGCACACAAAACGAGTTTTGAGGCGGATATAGAATCGGGGGAAAGCTGCGAAGGCTGCGAGGTACCCGTAACGACCACCTGTCAGAGCTGCGGCATGCCGATGATGAGCCCTGAACATTACGGCGGTGGGGACGAGGAAAACAAGTACTGCGTCCAATGCTGCCACCCCGACGGTAGACTTAAAAGCTACGAGGATGTCCTGGAGGGAATGGCAGGCCTGATGATGAGTAATCGCGGTCTGGGCAGGGAGGCTGCCGGGGAAGCCGCCAGGGAATACCTGGCAACGATGCCGGCATGGGGCAGCCGCTGACACAGAAAGGTGCGCCATGAGTATGGATATGTTTGATAAACAGGAAAAACAGGACGAATCGCAGCAGATGCAGCACGCCCCGCTGGCCACCCGGATGAGGCCCAACGACCTTAGTGCCTTCGTGGGGCAGGAGCACATCATCGGCAAAGGACGGGTGCTCAGGAGAGCCATCGAAGCCGACCGCATACCCTCGATGATTTTCTGGGGGCCGCCGGGCTGCGGCAAGACCACGCTGGCCTTCATCATCGCCGCCAGCACCGGGGCATTCTTCGCTCCGGTCAGCGCCGTCAGCGCCAACGTAACCGACCTGCGGAAGATAGTAGAGCAGTCCAAGGAGCGCCACAAGGTACAGAGGCAGAAAACAATCCTCTTCATCGACGAGATACACCGCTTCAGCAAGAACCAGCAGGACGCCGTTCTGCCCTATGTCGAGGATGGTACCGTCATATTAATCGGCGCCACCACGGAAAACCCCTCGTTCGAGGTAACCTCGCCGCTCCTTTCGCGAAGTCGCGTCCTCCCGCTTAAACCACTCAAAGAAGAAGAAATCCAGATACTCATCATGCGGGCACTCAAGGACAAGTTCCTGGGAATCGGGGAATTGAACGCCGAACTGACTACCGAGGCTATAAACCACCTCATCGGCATGTCCAATAAAGACGCCCGTATTGCCCTCAACACCCTGGAGATAGCCGCCCAGAGCACGACGCCGGACGCCGAAGGCCACCGCCGCATTACCCTGGATGTCATCGAAGACACGTTCCAGAAGCGGGCGGTTATTTACGATAAAAAAGGGGACCAGCACTACGACCTCATCTCGGCGCTGCACAAATCGATGCGTGATTCCGACCCTGATGCCTCGATTTACTGGCTGGCCATGATGCTGGACGGCGGAGAAGACCCGCTGTACATCGCCCGGCGGCTGGTACGGTTCGCCTCGGAGGACGTCGGTATGGCGGACCCGCAGGCGCTGGTGGTAGCCATGGCGGCCCAGCAGGCGGTGCACTTCATCGGCATGCCGGAGGGTAACCTGGCACTGGCCGAGGCGGCGGTATACCTGGCAACCGCTCCCAAGAGTAACTCCCTGTACGCGGCCTACACGATGGTGCAGGAAGAGATTAAAAAGGGAGCCAGCGAAGCGGTGCCCACGCACCTGCGTAATCCGGTCACCCCGCTGATGAAAGAAATGGGCTACGGTAAGGACTATAAATACGCCCATGACTACCCGGACCACATCGTGGAACAGCAGCACCTCCCCGATGGGTTAAAAGGAAAGCAGTTTTACACGCCGGGCGATATGGGCTACGAAGGTCAGGTACGCGACCGGCTGAAATCCTGGTGGCAGAAAAAAAGTCAGTCGAAAGAAACGGAAGGGCCGGCGGAGCCCGAACAGAAAAAGTAAATCTAAATAGGTACTTTTAGAGTAGGGCGTTTCTTGACAATTGAATTACGTTTCCACTAGAATTTTTGTGAATTGATAATCAGTTTCCGGGAAAAAGAAGCATGATTTTGCCCGCTAGCCGCATACGGGCCCTCTTATCCGACAGGCTGAACTCTATACTATTCTCTTCGACCGAACAATGTCTTCCCCACTTTAACCATCAAATCACTATATCACGGCTCCAGGGACTATCCGTACCGGTGTGCCTTGAAAACGGTGTGTTTACAGGTACCAACAAAAGGAGGAATCATGGCTAGACTGCCTTTTTTACCGAGGGAACAAAAATTCTTCGACCTGTTCGAGGAAAGCGCGAAGAATATCATCAAGGCGTCCCAGGCATTGAAAGACATGATTGATTCCTGGCAATTCATTGACAGCCGGGTGGCCGAGATAACCGAACTGGAGCATGAGGGCGACTCGATAGCACACCAGGTGATATCGCTGCTGCACCGTACCTTCGTGACGCCCTTCGATAGAGAGGATATCGCCCTGCTGGCGCATACGATGGATGATATCATCGATTTCATCCATGCCGCCGCTGATTCCATGTTTATCTATAAAATATCCGCCCCGACCGATAGAGCCAAGGAACTGGCCGACATCATCCTCCAGGGAGCTATTGAAGTGGAGAAGGCCGTCCGCGGACTGCGGCGTAAGTCCGAGTTCAAGAATATCCTTGAGCGGTGCGTAGAAATAAACCGGCTGGAGAACATGGCCGACCGTGTTTACCGGGCAGCTATCGGTGAGTTATTCGAGA
>CAYNDI010000096.1:8071-8499 GCA_964395955.1 uncultured Dehalococcoidaceae bacterium | reverse complement strand
CAGAGCGACCCCGCTTTTAAGATATGGCACCCGGATGAACAGGGCATGCCGGATAAATACCCGATTGTCTGCTCGACCTACCGCGTCTGCGAGCACTGGCAGGGCGGCCAGATGACCCGGAATATGCCGTGGGTAATCGAAGCCCAGCCCGAGCCCTTCTGTGAGATGAGCGAGGAGCTGGCGGCGGAGAGGGGGGTCTTTCCGGCCAGCATCCAGAACCTGTATGAGGCCGCGGGCAAGGGGCTTTATCGTAATACTACCGTCCCGGCGATAAATATTCGCGGGCTTACCTACCAGGTGGCCAGGGCCGTCTTCCGGGCGGCGCTGCGGCACAACGTCGGCGCCTTTATCTTCGAGATCGCCCGCTCCGAAATGGGCTACACCGATCAGAGGCCATCAGAATACGCTGCCTGTGTCCTGGCCGCGGC
>CAYNDI010000096.1:0-8061 GCA_964395955.1 uncultured Dehalococcoidaceae bacterium | reverse complement strand
AGGTCGAAGTGGTAGCTGTGGTGACCAAGCGTTTCAAACCGTTCCAGATGAACGGGCGCAAGGTGCACCAGGTAGGCGTTATCTGGCACTGGGGTTATACCGGACTCTCCACCGGAGATAGTGCCAATTGCCTGACACCCCATGTCGGTGACGCCAATACCATGATACCGGAATTCAAAGCCTTCCTCGTAAACGTCAAGAAGGCTTAGACAGCGAGAGAGTAGGAGGAAAAGATGGCAGATAAAGCAATTCTATACGACGCAACAAAGTGTACCGCCTGCCGGGGCTGCCAGGTAGCCTGTAAACAGTGGAACGAGAACGATGAAAATGTACCAACCACAGAAAACGGCGTAGAGGCAAAGAACCGGGGCAGTTATGAAAATCCACCTGACCTCTCCCCGCAGACCTGGCTGAAAATGAGGTTTACGGAAGTAGAGACCGATGGCAAAGTACGCTGGCTCTTTACCCGGCAAGCCTGTATGCACTGCACCGATGCCGCCTGTGTCCGTGTTTGCCCCAATGGCAGCCTTTACCATCATGAACTCGGCTTTGTCGCTTATAACAAGGACACCTGTACCGGCTGCGGCTACTGCGCGGATGCCTGCCCCTTTACCGTACCGCGTTCCGACCGTAATATCTGGACAGGACAGGCTAAGATGGACAAATGCACGTTCTGCACCTCTCAAGGCTACGACCGTATTGCCGAGGGCTGGGAGCCGGCCTGTGTCAAGACCTGCCCGCCGAAGGCGCTGCAATACGGTGACCGCGATGCCCTGGTAGCCAAAGGTAAAGCCAGGGTGGCCGAATTACAGTCCAAAGGATACAGCAAGGCTAATCTTTACGGCGAAACAGAGCTTGGCGGCTTGCATGTCATGTATGTTCTCGAGGACACACCGGAGACCTACCTTCTGCCGGAAAATCCGACTGTTTCCGCCGCTACCTTCGCCTGGAAGGATGTAATTCAACCGGTTGGCTGGGCGGTAGGCGGCCTGACTATTGTCGGACTGGGAATGAACTGGCTGGTAGCCCGGGCTAACGCCAATAAGGAGGCGAAATGACGACTAATGAGGTAGAAAAGTACCGTAAGTCAATACGAGTATTACACTGGATACACTCGGGAGCTTTTGTACTTCTGTTTCTCACCGGACTCGTGCTGTTTATCCCGGGACTGGGATTCCTGGCTGAAGACGGCTGGACACGCTACATCCACCGCATCGGCGCCGCCATCTTTATCATCGCGCCGATTATCTACACTATTTTAGACCCCGCTTCGGTAGGCAGAGGTCTCAAGCAGGCCTTTAGCTGGGGAAGTGATGATATAGGCTGGCTGAAAGCCGCGCCCCGCTACTACTTCCTGGGTGACGAGAAAGATATGCCCCCGCAGGGCTCCATGAATACCGGCCAGAAGATGTGGTGGGTGATGGTTCTAGTCTTCGGGGTTCTCTTTGTTGTTACCGGACTGGTGATGTGGTTTGCCAAGACAACCGCATCACCGGCAGTCCTGCAGTGGATGGTCTTTATCCATGACGTCTCCTTTATCGTTACCGGCGCCATGTTCCTGCTCCACATCTATCTCGGCGTAATTCACCCGCTCATGACCGAAGCCTGGGCCTCCATGACCGGCGGGAAAATATCCACCGAGTACGCCAAAGCCCATCACGGCAAATGGTTTGAAGAGGTTTCCAAAGGAAAGAAAGAAAAGGAATAGTGGCCAAGGACAACGATAAGAAAATCCTAAAAAAAATAGCAGCGATGGAAAAGGAGGAGGGGAAACTTCCCCTCCTCCTCAAGTTCTTTCGGGACATTCTGCGTGTTCAAGCCTCAGTCCGGAAACAAATCGGAATACCGCCGGTCAGTCTTTCCGGCGATATTATCAACAAACGAATAGAGCGGGGAATCCCGATACTGACCTTTAAAGACCTCAATATCGATTCAGCATTATTAAAGGATACGTTCGTCAGGGTAGCGGATACATTTGCTAAATATCCGGGTTTATTCGGCGAGATTCCCGAAAAGCTGAAAAAGCCGGGAGCCGGCCCCCTGCTCACCAAAAAAGCACTCAGGGCATGGTATACCGGGGAGGCATTACCGCCGGCGATGCTAAATGGCGACAGCGTAACTATTATAGGGATGATAATACAATCCACTCTCAAGCCCGTGCTGGCTGCTCACGCCGAGGTATTAGTTGATTCTATTGACCAGGAACAATGGCGCCGTAACTACTGTCCCGTCTGCGGAGGTATCCCGGATATAGCTTTTCTGGAAACGGAACGGGGGGCAAGATACCTCCTATGCTCACGCTGTGATTCCGAATGGCTTTTTCAGCGACTCCAGTGTCCTTACTGTGGAACGCAGGACCCCGATGCTCTAGCCGTTTTCACGGATGAAAAGGGTATATATCAACTCAACGTGTGTGATAAATGTAAGTGCTACCTGAAAACCATAGATTTACGCAAGGCTGGTGATGACGTATTGATGCCCCTGGAACGCCTGCTTACCACGGAGATGGACAGGCAGGGCCGGGAGCAGGGCTACAAATTGCCGGCTTGAGTACCCTAACGAGTACCCCTTGCAAGTAGCTATATTATAGTATAAAATATATATGGTTTAAGTTTAGGTTATTACAAACTCATAGAAACTGCTTACGTTGATTTATCTTAAGTATTGGATGACCCGAACTCTAACTAAATATCTAAGAGAGGAGGTCATCCAATGAGTTTTGAAGACAAGACCCTGCAATGCGCCGATTGCGGCGCCAGCTTCACTTTCAGTGCTGAAGACCAGGAATTCTTCCAGTCAAAGGGATACACGAACGAACCAAAGAGATGCCCCGAATGCCGTCAGGCAAGGAAGGCCCAACGCTACGGAAACAGCTATGGTGCCCCCCGTCAGATGTTCCCGGCAGTATGCGCCGAGTGTGGCGCCAATACCGAAGTCCCCTTTGAGCCCCGCGGGGATAGACCGGTTTACTGCAGCGACTGCTATCGCAAAATCCGACCCAACCGGTAATTGAAGTAAAAATCAGGATTGCCTCCGGGTTGGACAACCGGCCCGGAGGCAATTTATTTTATTCAAGAACTACATCATTAGAAATTTCATTAGTTATTTCCAGTATTACTTGCATATGTTTGATTTCACATACTTACCCCCTCAATCCCCCTCTCGAACAGATTTATCTCAAGTGCTCGATTTTCATATTATTTGAGAGGGGGGAAGGAATTTGAGAAGGAGCTTTGCTCCCTCTCGCTACGCACTCCCCTTTTCAGGGGGTGGGGGGTATACTACGGGGTAAGCTGCCGATGGTACGAGGGCGGTTCGGGTGGGAAAAGATATTAAAAAAGCAGGGGGCTTATCAACTGACAATCAATAGCCAACAGAGCTTCTTTCATTTCTCCTTTAATTCTATGGTCAATTAAGGTAAGATATCAGACAGGACATCAAAAAAGCGATGGTTAATTACCAATAAAGGAGGAAATCCCGTGGCAGCCAGAAAACACGAAGACCTGGTAAGAAAATTGAAATTTCAAAAAGGCAAAGGCGGCGCCAACGCCAAGGAACTGACATTCGTGGGAGGGGATGAACTGCAAGGATTCGAGTTTAATTTCATCATAGGAGTCTACGACCAGACCGGTGACTGGGCGCCCAATCGCGGGGCACATATTCACCCCTTCGATGAGTTGCTGTTATTCTTCGGTTACGATGACAGCGGCCTCGGCTACCTGGGTTCAGACATGATGTTGACGCTGGGCAAGGAATACGAGGAACACCGTTTCAGCGTACCGACGGTCGGCGTGGCTCCCAAAGGTATGCCCCACTGTCCGCTGGTCACCGAGAAAGTCTATAAATCCTTCGGGCATTTCCACCTGGCCCTCGCCGCCAAGTATTCGGGGGAAGGGGTAAAACAGGAAGGCACCACGGATGGAAACAAATACTCTCATCTCATTCACCCGATGCCGGTGAAAAAGGGACCCGGCGGGGCGAATGCAGTACAGACCATGGCCATGTCCGGTAAAGAACTGGAAGGACTGAGCATTAATTATACGATGGGACTCTACAACCAGCCCGGGGAATGGTATCCCGGCCAAGGGGCGATGGTGCACCCCTATGATTCCTGCCTGATATTCTTCGGGCACAACACCGACGACCTCAGCTACCTGGGGGCGGACATCACCCTTGAGATAGGCGAGGAACATGAGAAGTATAATATCAACGTTCCCACGGTGGTCGCCCTTCCCAAAGGAACACCGCATTTCCCCATCGTCTGCAACAAGGTCGAAAGGCCGTACGGCATGATGCAGGTCGGACTCGCCGCCGAACCCAGGAGCTCATGGGTGGATTAGTCCTTTAGTCAATATAAAGCGGTCCGGGAAACTTAAAACTAGATGAACTCTGAAGGAAAAAGGGTATATCAGGTAGAAATACCTGTCCGACTCGATATCGAACAAGTAGTCAAACGCCTGCCGCTGGGCAACACCAGTAAACGTCTGGAGGGGATGGCCCGCGAGCTGGCGGAGACGGCGTACAGCCTGGCCCGCCCATGTGCGGTATACCGGGTATCGCAGGCCAGGGTTATCGACAACACCACGGTGGATATCGACGGCATCGTCTTCACCAGCAAGATTCTCAGCAAACTCCTCTGTAACCAGGACACGGTAATACCGTTCATCGCCACCATCGGGAAAGAACTGGACGAGATAACCGTGCCGCCGCGGGACATGATGAGGAACTTCTGCCTGGACGCTATTAAAACCGTGGTACTGGTCTCGGCGGTAGATTACCTTACCGAATACATTAAAGAGAAACACGAAATGCCTCAAGCGGCCCTGATGAACCCCGGGGAGCTCGAGGACTGGCCGATAACCCAGCAGAAGCCGCTGTTCGCCCTGTTCGGCGGGGCTGAGAAGCAAATCGGGGTGTCGCTGACCTCCGGCGGCGCCATGAAGCCGGTTAAATCACGCTCGGGGATAGTCTTCCCCAACTACACCGGCTTTTTAAGCTGTCAACTCTGCACGCAGTTCAAATGCCCCGGTCGCCAGGCGGAATACGACCCGGAAATGGTCAAAGAATACCTGGGCTAAATACAGCCTTGTCGTTGCCGATATCTCCCTTTCCCCTACACATAAAACCGACTTGAATAACCGAAGCAACAACCTTATTATAGTGAGTAGCACCCAACATTCACACCCCACAAGGAGGTAACAATGAGCACAATCCCTAAAGAACTGTCCGTATTTGAGAAGTTCAAGTTTGAAAGAAAACCGGTAGGCGTCAAGTTTCTCTACACGAAGCCGAAAGGCCTGAAGAGGCCGGACAAACAATATGATTTCTGTGAAATGCTGGTCGAGGCACAGAAGGGAAAAGCCTTCTACGTAACCAAGGACGACTTCACCTGCATCGGGCCGATGCTGCTCGGGATGGTTGACGCATTACCGACATTCGAAAGCGGGCGGGTAGGGCCCAAGCTGGGGGTATACCGGGACGAACGGGCTAACCGCCGGATATACCAGTACCTCCCGCGGCTGGCCAAAGATTCCGTTAACTACGTCGCTTACGCACCCCTGGACAAGCTCGACTTCGAGCCCGATATACTGATTGTCCTGGCCGACCCGAGCCAGACTGAAATCATAATCAGAGCTTTGAGCTATACCACCGGAGAAACATGGTCGGCCCGTGGTACGGCGGCGGCAGGTTGCTCATTTCTTTATCTCTATGCCCTTCTCAACGGTGAAATGAACATGATTCCCACCGGCGTCGGCTTCGGGATGAGGGCGCGCCGCCTGTTCCCGGAAGGTATGACGCTTATCACGATACCCTGGGACAAGCTCCACCAGATAGTCACCAGCCTGGAGGAAATGGAGTGGGTCCCCGAATCTTATACTCTGGGAGCGGAAGGACACAAAAACAAAATTAAAAGGATTCTTAAAGAACTGGAAGAGGAGGAGTAAACCCGTGACAGCATCGAAATACGATAAATACATGGTAAAAATGTCCCGGAAAGAAACGAAATTCCCCGGCGGCTGGCTCATGAGCGAGGAACTGGTACCCGGATGTGATATCAATATCATGTTCAACTGGATTAGAGAAAAGCCCAAGCCGAACCCGATGCACCTGGCCATGGAAGCGCACGACTATCCCGAGATAATCTTTACGCTGGGCATGGACCCTCATAACCCGGAATACCTCGGGGGAGAGATAGAGGGCTATATCGGGGAAGACAGGCAGCTAACGACCAGGACCACGGCATTGTACATACCGGGGTACGCGCCGCACGGCCGGGTATCCTGGAAGGGCTTTGAAAAGCCCCACATGCAGATGGCTATCAAATTGAGCGGCGATGTCAGCGAGAAAAGGAACATAAAGAAAAGCACGGGTAAACCCGCTAAAGCGGGCGACTATACAAAATGTGTGGTAGACAAACCGTTACGTGAGATGTCTCCCCCTGTAAAAATCACCGGACGTACCAATCCTTCACTCACCTACATGAGCAACGACCTCGTACCCGGCTGCAATATCTACCTCGAATATATCTGGGTATGGGAAATGCCCCATCCCGCTACCATCGAAATGAGCCACGCCCACAATTTCGATGAAATAGTCCTCAATATAGGCTCTGACCCCCAAAATCCCGCCGACCTCGGGGCGGAAATCGAGGCTTATCTCGGCGGTGAAAAACAGGTAACCGACCAGACCAGCGCCGTCTTCATACCGAAAAACGTGGAGTACGGGCCGGTCAAGTGGACGAAGTTCAGTCGACCGCACATACAGATAACGATAATGCTGGGCACCGGCGACTATAAATAAGCCGGAGTGGGCGGCCATAACTAATCAATAAAAAATCAGGGCGAATACAATGGCTGTAAAATTAAAAGCCTACTCTGTACTCGACAAGTTTAAATTCGAAAGAAAGCCCGTCGGCGTTAAGTTTATGATTACGAAACCGGACGGCATCAAGCGACTGGATGGCTTTGTATTAAAATTCATTCTGAGGAGCGATAGCGACGTGAGAATCTAATTGGTCAAAGCTGAAAACCACCCGACCAGACCCTCACGCCCGCCTACAACGGGCTCAGGGTGACATGACAAGGACTATTAATACAACGCCCCTGCGAGGTAATCAGGAGAGGGGAAGAGTTAAGGAGAGGCAGTGAAACCCCCTCTCTGGTCTCACTCCTCCTTCCTTTGAAGAGAAGGAGGCAGGGGGACAGGTGATTGGGCATTTAAAAAAAGATAAATTGTATAAAATAATACCAAAAAGGAGCAACTATGGCAGAATCACAATACGCGAAATATGTAACGGAGATACCCTTTCACAAGACGCCGGCGGGGCCTTTGTTTGGTGTCGGGGCTAAGGAGCTTGGGGGACTGAAACTTCACATTATCTACGCCTGCGGCTATAACACCGGCATCACCGGTATGTCCCGGAAGCCCCATGTGCATGATTACGACGAGGCGGTATTCTTCATCGGGACCGACCCGCATCACTTCGACGAGCTTGGAGCCGAGGTGGAAATATCCATCGGCGAGCTGGGCAAAGAGGAAAAGTTCACCTTCGATAAACCATTCGTTTTGATAGCACCCGCCGGACTGTGGCATTGCCCGATAGTCACGAATAAAATAACCACACCCTACGTCTGCATGGCGGTATCACTCACCGGCGAGAGAAACGACTAGACAGGATCATCAGGTTTGATACCGAAACTAGACGGAGTAATCCGTTTATCCATACGCTTTATCCCTAGCCGCCCCAAGCCAATCCGGCGCTGCTGATGGCAGACCCGTTAGGGTCTACGATATGCGCACCGCCATCAATTACCACGCACGAGCCGGTCATAAAGGACGAGTCATCGCTGGCGAGGTAGGAGCATATCCCGGCGATTTCGTCCGGGGTGCTAATACGCTTCAGCGGTGTGTATGAAGTAAGCATGGCAAAGGCGCCGTCGACATCCGTCTTCAGTGTATTCGCCAAGGGCTTGCCGGTGGAATTTTCCATCATGGTTGTCCTGACAGCCCCCGGGCAGACCGCGTTGCAGCGTACCTTTGAAGGCCCGTAGTCCAAGGCCG
>CAYNDI010000095.1:0-8559 GCA_964395955.1 uncultured Dehalococcoidaceae bacterium | reverse complement strand
GAAGCCCATCAAATAGCCCCAGGAAAGCCCCGTCCCCGATGTATTGGAAGGAAAACTCCCGTTCAACTTTAAGTTCCCCGCCTCGACGAAAGGCCCGGCCTCTCCTTTATTACAGATTCCATAGGACTCCAGCTGGGAGAGGAGAAAGATGGTGAAAGCATCGTATATCTCCGCCACGTCGATATCTTTGATGGTGATTCCGGCCATACCGAAAGCCTGTTCTTTAGCTTTATCGGCGACAAATCCATCGAAGTGGTGGATAGCTTCCGGTGAATTTCCCGTTTCCCGCAGGGAGTGGTCGATTCCGTAACCCATAACATAGACCGGCTTTTTCCTGCAGTCGCACGCCCTCTCCGCCGAGGTGATTATCAGGGCGACGGCGCCGTCGTTGACCAGGCAGAAATCATAGAGACACAGCGGCTCGACTATCCACCGGGCCTTGAGGTAGTCGTCCATAGTTATTTTCCTATCGTGCATGACCGCTTCCGGTCGTTGATTGGCGTATTCCCGCAGGGTAAGGGCTATCGAACCAAGCTGCTCTCGTTTGAGTCCGTAGAGGTGCCTGTAGCGCTGGGCCATACAGGCGGCGGTGGCGCCGGGACCGTACCAGCCGTAAGCCCCCGGGGTACTGCCCCCCATACCTGCCGGCCCCATGCCCCCGCCGCCGCGCCGACTGGCCGCGCTGGCGGCATGAACGAGAACGCAGGTTTTAGCCAGGCCGGATTCCATGGCGCCGATAGCCATGGCGACCATGACGTTGGCGTAAGAACCGAGGCTGGCCACCTGCCACACCAGAGATGCGGGGATGCCCGTCATCTGCAGCGGCACCGTATCGCCGAGACCGCCGCCGATACCCTGCTGGTAGATGTAGCCATCCACTTCCGAAGGTTTCATACCGGCGTCCTGCAGTGCCAGGTTTATCGCCTGCACGGCGAGTTCGTCCGGGGTCATCCCGGGGATTTTCCCCAGCTTCGTCAAGCCCACGCCGGCGAAGGCGTATTTATCTTTGATGTTCATTTGCTTCAATAAATCCTCTGTCATTGCGAACGTAAGCGAAGCAATCCGTTAATCCGGGGAGGCGGATTGCTTCATCGCTTCGCTCCTCGCAATGACATTTCAATCAAAGACCCCTTCCTTCTCCATCTTTTCAAAGTCGTCGTCGGATATGCCGAGGATATCTTTACAGATATATTCGGTGTGCTCGCCTAAAAAGACAGGGCGGTGCAGTTCGGCGGTGGCGTCCGAGAGCGTAAAGCCGGGGGGATGAAAGAATTTCTGCCTGCCCAGATAGGGGTGTTCTATCTCGTGAAAGAAATCGTAGGCGGCCAGCTGCGGGTCTTTCTCCGAGTCCTCCGCCGTAGCCACCACACCCGCTGCTACACCCTCTTTCTGCATCATTCCCATGACCTGCTCCGCTGTGTAGCTTCCTGTCCACGCATTGACATACCCGTCGAGTTCTTCACTATTGTTTACCCGGCCCTCGATGGTGCTGAATCTGGCATCTTTCGTCCAGGTCGGACTTCCCACCACCCGGCAAAAGCCTTCCCACTCTTCATCCGTCTGGACGGTAATGGCGACCCACCTATCTTCACCCTGGCAGCGATATGCCCCGTGAGGGGAGGCATAGGGACAACTGTTTCCCCTTAATGCCAGCTCCCGTTGATTAACAGAATAATCTAAAACCAGCGGCGACAGGTAGTTGATGCCCGATTCAATCTGGGACTGGTCGATGCACTGCCCTTCACCGGTACGCTGCTGGTGGTCGATGGCGGTAATCAGCGCCAACCCGCCGAAAAGCGGCGATAGGTGATCGGTATAGAAAGATGAAATAGGCACCGAATGTCGGTCCGGCCAGCCGGCGATGGTATAAAAACCCGTCAGGCTGGTGACCGTCTGGCCGTAGCCCGGCTGGCTGGCCATGGAGCCGGTATGCCCGTAGCCGCAGGTGCGGTGCATAATGAGGCGAGGATTAATCTTCTTCAGGTCTTCATAGCCCAGACCGCGCTTTTCCAGCGTGCCGGTGGTGAAGCTTTCTACGAAAACATCCGCCCACTTTGTCAGCTTCTTGAATATCTCCACGGCTTCAGGTTTGTTTAAGTTCAGACTCATGCCGTACTTTTTCACGGGGTGGGTCACGGCGAAGGCCGGACCGAACTCAAGACGCTTCTTGGGGTCTTTAAATTCGTCGGCGAACTTCTCGATGAGCTTCGGGTTAACGTTGCCGCCCTGACGGGTGACGTCGGGTCGGGCAGCGCTCTCGATACGGACGACCATGGCGCCGTAGTAAGCCAGAAAGTTTGCCTGGAACGGCCCGACACCACCCCAGGTAAAGTCCAGAACCTTTAGTCCGTCGAACGGTCTCTTCACTGCCATTATCAATCTCCGCGGGTATAAAGCTAAATTACTCTCCGCTGTTTAAGGTTCACCATATCTTCCGCCGACATTTTAAGCTCGTTATGTAAAATATCCTCGTTATGCTCCCCGATGAGCGGGGCGCGGAACCGTATCCCGCAGTCGCCAACGCCCGCCTTGACGAAGCCCCCCGGATAGGTGATTTTCTCACCCAGTTCCGGGTGGTCGATTTCACGCCAGAAGTCCCTCTCTTTAAAGAGGGGGAACTCCAATAAATCTTTAGGGGCAAGTACCGGCGTAAGCTGGATGCGGTATTCCATGGCGCCGTCGTGCAGCTCCATCTTGGTGTGCTTCATGAAAAATGTTTCCAGCGTGCCGCGTATCTGCTCTACTTCTTCTATCGTGTACCTGTTCCATCCTTCTTTAGCCCAGTCCCAGGTGCCGAGGAGGCCGGGATCGACGCCGGACGACCTTATCCACTGGACGAGTGACTCGTTGTGCTTGATGAAGTTGGGACCGACCCAGAAGAAGAAGGCGACGCTGCCGTCCTTACATTCCCAGAGCAGGGGTATCTTGACCGTCCCGTCTTTGGCAAAGACCCTCATGCGCTCCCGGCCCTCGCGGGAGACGTTGAGCTTCTGCAAAGCCCAGGGAATCTTGGTCTCGATGGAGATGGCGAAGCAGAGCCCCTGGTGCGACGAGGCGTCCACCTGCTGTCCGTGGCCGGTCATACGCCGGTGGGCCAAGGCGACCATGGTGCCGATAGCGCCGTTCATGGCACCGATGAGGTGCGCGTGGGGATAGCTGGGCGCCAGCGGCGGCCTGTCCGGCTCGCCGGTGATATACATATAGCCGGACAATGCCCACACGGCGAGGTCGCGGTCGTTATAGTCGCGGTAAGGTCCCTTCTGGCCGAAACCGCTGATAGAAGTAAGGACAATACCGGGATTAATCTCGCTTAATACTCTATAGCCCAGGCCGATTTTATCCAGGTAGCCCGGTGCGAACGACTCGATTACGACGTCGGCTGTTTTGACTAATTTCTTTAATATCTCGCGTCCGTCGGCAGTCTCGATATCCAGGGTGATGCTTCTCTTGTTGGCGTTAAAGGCGAACCAGTAAAGGCTTTTCTCGGGGTCGGGGATGTCATGGTAAAAAGGGCCGACACTCCGGGCGGGGTCGCCTCCCGGCTTTTCTATCTTAATGACATCCGCCCCGAAATCACCCAGGGCCTTGCCGCAGAGAAAACCCTTCTCGTTGGTAAGGTCAAGAACTCGATAGCAGCTCAGCATCGGCCAGCCTCCATGCCCTGTGAAAAATCTTACAGACAGATGTCCGGCGCGTTACTCGAACGTGATGATGTTACGCAGCGCTTCTCCCTTTTCAAATGAGGCGATAGCCTCGTTGATGCGTGCCAGGGGATAGTGCCCGGAGATAAGTTCGTCCAGCTTCAGCTTGCCGGCCTGATACAGGGACACCAGATAGGGGATATCGATACTGGAGCGTATCGAGCCGCCCCCGGAGGCAGTAAGTATTTTGTCCGTAAAGACGAAATCCATGGGGCTGATGCCCTGGAGGTCACCCTGCGCCAGACCGATAATGACCGTCATTCCCATGACGCCGCACATAAAGAAACCCTGCCGGATAGCATCGATACTGCCGACGGTGATAAACGCATAATCCGCACCCCGACCGGAAGTCATGTCCATAACGGCTTTTACCGGGTCTTTTTCTTTTTTGGCATTCACGGTATGGGTCGCCCCGAACGTTTTCGCCGTCTCCAGCTTGCTGTCCAGGATATCCACGGCGATAACGGGGTAAGCCCCGGAAAACGCGGCACCCTGAATGGAGTTCAGTCCAACGCCGCCCGTCCCGATGACCACCACGCTGCTCATGGCCCTGACTTTGGCACGGTTGACCACCGCGCCGAACCCCGACGTTACACCACAGGCGAGTAAGCAGGCCCTATCCAGCGGCATGTCCCCGGGGACTCTGGTTACCAGTTCCTGAGGCACCGTGGTATATTCGGCAAAGCCGCCGACGGGCCCTGCCATCAGCGTTAAAGGCTGGCCCTTTTTATTCTTATGCTTGGGCTTCATAAAGGCGTCTCTCTCCGTGCAGAAGTGACGCGCCCCGATAGTACAGTAATAGCACTGTCCGCAGCCCGAGCCTACCGTGCCGATGACGACGGTATCGCCTTTCTTCAGTTTAATTACACCTTCACCCACCTCGTCCACGTAGCCGGCCGTTTCGTGACCGGGCAGACCGGGCAGCGGTGAAGGAATTTCCCCCGAGATAAAATGGAGGTCACTGTGGCACACGGCCGTTACGGCGACACGCACTTTTACTTCACCTTTTCCGGGGGATTCGACGGTTACGCCGTCTTCGACTACCAGAGGTTTACCGGTTTCGTAGCAGATTGCCGCTTTCATCTGTTTTTTCCTTTTCTCATATAATTTTTTCGTTTAAAAACCGTTTATATCACTCGAACATGATGACGTTACGCAGGCCTTCGCCCTTTTCCGTCAAAGCCATGGCTTCGTTAATGCTTTCCAGGGGGTAGCGCCCGGTGATAAGCTCGTCCAGCTTAAGGCGGCCCGTCTGGTACATCGTCACCAGGTTGGGGATATCGATTTTCAGGCTGGTGGCGCCCATAAAACCGCCGATGAGGTTTTTCTCCGAGGGAATCATCTCCAGGGGTGAAAAGGAGAGTTGGTCTTTAAAGCTGGGCAGGCCGATGATTACGGTCGTGCCGCGCTGTCCGGTGAAAGACATACCCTGCTTGATGGCGGTGATGCTGCCGACGGTAACAAAGACGAAGTCCGCCCCTCTCCCCGATGTCAGTTCCCGTATCTCTTCCACCGCTTTTTCGTTCCTGGCGTTGACCGCGTGCGTCGCCCCGAAGTCCATCGCCATTTTCAACTTGGAATCAAGCACGTCCACGGCGATGATGGGATACGCTCCAACGTAAGCCGCTCCCTGAATGGAGTTTACCCCCACGCCGCCGATGCCCATGACCACGACACTCTGGAAAGCCTTCACTTGAGCACGTTTGACCACGCCGCCGAATCCCGTGATAACGCCGCAGGCGAGTAAAGCCGCCCGGTCCAGCGGTATGTCCCCGGGGACGGTCACCACCTGTGACTCGTTGACGACGACATACTCGGCAAAGCCGCCGATATTGCCTTTCAAGCCGAGGCTTTGTCCTTTCTTATTGACCACCCTCGGTTCTGGAGACGGGTCAAACCGGTGCTCGCAAAGGTGAGGTAACGCGTTCAGACAGTAATAGCATTTTCCGCAGGATGCCAGCAGTGAAACGACGACGGGGTCGCCGACATTGACCGAGGTCACTCCCGCGCCCACTTTATCGATATATCCGGCCGTTTCATG
This sequence comes from uncultured Dehalococcoidaceae bacterium, assembly GCA_964395955.1. Classification (GTDB taxonomy): domain Bacteria; phylum Chloroflexota; class Dehalococcoidia; order Dehalococcoidales; family RBG-16-60-22; genus CAYVPT01. The sequence continues at coordinate 2,817 of CAYNDI010000095.1, read as the reverse complement.
CCCGCCGATAAAAGGCGTCGGGCCCGGCATCTCTCCCTTCCAATCATGGATGTCGCTGTGGCAGATAGCCGTCACCGCCACGCGTATCTTTACCTCTCCCTTGCCCGGCTCGGCCAGCATCACATCTTCCACAACCAGGGGTTTGCCGATTTCATAACAAACAGCAGCTTTCATGATGCCTCCTTGATATTACACCATAAAGAAACGGAGAAATTCGCGCGATGGAATACCGCGGTTTTCTTTCCCTGTAAGAGGCTATACTATTGGGTGTACTTTCGTCAACAGCCGGTAATTTAATTTCTTCACCTCACCCCCTTACCCCCTCTCCAACCAGATTCGTTGTGAAAGTTGATCTATTTTTTGGTTGGAGAGGGGGAGGATTAATGAGAGGGGGCTGCGCCCCCTCTCGCTACGCACTCCCCTTTCTAAAATCCCCCTTAGTCCCCCTTTGGCAGGCTCAGGGCAGGCTCTTTTTCAAAGGGGGAAACTAAAAAAGGGAAGAGATATGATAGCTTCTCGCTTTGGTAAAGGGAGACCGAGAGGGATTTCTGGGGCGGGGTAAACCAATGGGATAAGCTGAGAATGGTGCGAGGGCGGCCAGGGTGGGAATGGATAACTACCAAGGGGCGGGGGAGGCGAAATATTACGGAAAAGAGGAGAGACTTTTTGGTCAACCCGACTGTTCTCTGCTATAATTTTACGACATAGAATTCATGAGTTTGGGGTTTTTTATATGAGCGAATTCGGCTATGCCGGTAAGATTCTCACCGTAAACCTTTCCGATGGCGCATCCAGAGAGTCCCCCTCAGCCGATTATACTGAAAAGTTCCTCGGGGGGAGGGGCATCGCCGCCAGGCTTTTCTGGGAATTGACTCCCCCCGGGACGGGCGCCTTCGAGCCGGACAACTGCCTTGTCTGCGCCACCGGTCCGGTTACAGGATTCTTCGGACTGGCGGGGTGCCGGTGGGTAATGTGCGGCAAGACCGCCCTGCACCGGCCGGAGGCTTTCTCCTGCGGGAACCTCGGCGGGAAATGGGGTTCGGCGCTGAAATACGCCGGATACGACGCCCTCGCCGTTCAAGGACAGGCGGAAAAACCTGTCTATCTTTTCATTCATGACGGAACCGTAGAAACTAAAGACGCTTCCGGTCTTTGGGGACTGTCATCCTTTGAAACTATCGATGGCGTCAGGGCGGAGCTGGGTAAAGGGGTGAGCGTTCTCGCCATCGGGCCGGCCGCCGAGAACCGCGTGGTCTTTGCCACCGCCCTGGCCGATGCCGGGGCTTCCGTTTCGGGAGGAATGGGAAGCGTGATGGGGTCGAAAAACCTCAAGGCCATAGCCGTGGCCGGTGATAAGCGACCGAAAGCCGCCCATCCCGAAAAGTTGAAGCAGATAGCCGACCTCGTGAAAAAGATAAGGGGCGGTACTTTCGACGGATTTTCGCCGTGGGCTGTGCCCGGCCTTACCAGGCCTGAGTATTGCTACGGGTGCGGCGTGGGCTGTTCGCGGCAGTCTTACAAAGGTGAAGATGGCCGACGGTATAAATTATTCTGCCAGGCGTCCGGCATATATAACATGCCGGCTATGGAATATTACGGTAAGATGAACGATGTGCCCCGACTGGCCGTACAGCTTAATGACGGGTACGGACTGGACTCGGCGGTCATGGGGCCACTGATTAACTGGCTTATCGAGGCCTACCGTGAAGGTATCATCAGCGAAACCCAGACGGGACTGCCATTATCGAAGGCCGGCAGCGCTGAGTTCATCCAGGACTTAACCCGCAAAATATCCCTGAGGGAAGGTTTCGGCGATGTCCTGGCCAACGGCAAGCTCGCGACCGCCGCCACACTCGGTGAAAAGGCTGAAGAGTTGCTCAGTAAACATATTGAATCGAACACCGGTGAGACCAGGGATTACGACCCCCGGCTTATCCTGACCACCGCCCTGATACTGGCCACCGAACCAAGACGGCCTATCAGCCAGCTCCACGGCATCAGCGGCAATATCCTGATTTCCTGGTGCAGCTGGGCGAGGGAACTCGAAGGCGCTTTTTTCACCACCGACGACCTGCGTCTGGCAGCCGCGAGGTTCTGGGGCGGGACGGAAGCAGTTGATTTTTCCACCTATGAAGGCAAGGCGCTGGCCGCCAGGAAAGTCCAGGACCGCAACTGCGTTCAGGAAAGCCTGGTCCTCTGCGACGTCCACTGGCCGATGACGGTTACGTCCGCCGATAATCCCGCCGGGCATGTCGGCGACCCGGGCCTGGAGAGCCGGCTTTATTCCGCCGTCACCGGAAAAGAACCGACTGAGGAGGAGCTATACGGCATCGGGGAAAGGATATTTAACATGCAGCGGGCAATACAGCTGCGGGAGGGGTGGGGAGGCCGGGACGGCGACAGCCTGCTGGAATACTTTTTCACCCAGCCCTTAAAGCCGGGAGACGTCTTTTTCAATCCGGACGCCATCATGCCGGGACCGGACGGCGAAATTATCTCCCGGCTGGGAAAGACACTCGACCGGGCCGGATTCGAGCGGATGAAAGACGACTACTACCTCCTGCGGGGCTGGGATACAGATACAGGATTCCCCACCGCCACCCGACTTCAAGTACTCGGTTTGAGCGACGTATCAAATGACTTGAAAGACCGGGGCCTGTTGAGGTGAAGTTTAAATAGGCGGGTGTGTATCATAAGTGAAAAAGCCCCCCGATATTACTCAGGGGGCTTTCTTTTTAATTTCATTGTAAGAAAATTAAGCAGCTTTATCCAGCAAGGCTTTCCGGCGAGATATAGTTACCGAATTTTTCCTGGGCT
>CAYNDI010000094.1:0-8572 GCA_964395955.1 uncultured Dehalococcoidaceae bacterium | reverse complement strand
CGTCTGGCTCTGGCGCAGGTTGTTCAGAATATACTGTATCTCCGTGCTGCTCATGCCGAAACGCTGCAGGGTATGCCGTATCATCTCCAGGCTCCCCTCGAAAGCCGGCAGGACCAGCTCGGTAACGCCGGCGTCTTTAAGCAGCTCGGCGTCCCTGTCCCGCCGTACCCTCGCCACGACATCCAGCTTCGGATTGATTCTCAGGGAATTCCGGACCGTCAGTTCCTCGGCAACGTAGTCGGGTATGGTACAGAGCAGGACACGCGCCTTGTCCAGACTGGCATGGGCCAGTATCTCCGGGTTGCTGGCATCGCCGTAGATACAAGGGATACCCCGGGCGCGTAACTGAGAGATAAGCTTCGGGTCGAGTTCGATGACCAGATAAGTGAACTTCTGCCTCTCCAGAACATTGGCTACCCGTCGACCGATTTCACCGTAGCCGCAGATGACGGCGTGGCGTGATAACTCCAGATCACGGACCAATCCCTCCGGGTCGATATGACCGGTTAGTCGCCGGGCGAACCACGCCTGCTGGCTCAGCCACTTGTACAGGAAAGAGTTCAGGCTCATGATAAACGGCGTCAGCAGCATGGTAACGATAGCCGAGGCTATGGTCAGATTATACAATCGTTCGGAAAACAGCCCCTCATTGAAGCCCATCATCGCCAGGACAAAGCTGAATTCGCCTATCTGTATCAGCCCCGTCCCCACCATCAGCACCGTCTTGTGGCCGTAGCCGAAAATCCGCGTTATGGCCGTCAAAATAAGGAATTTTACCGCCAGTATCGTCACGACAACGATAGCGACCGTGACCGGATTTTCCTGGATAAACTGCAGGTTAGCCAGCATACCCAGGGAAACGAAGAACAACGCCCCGAAGGTATCCCTCAGGGGGAGAATATCGGCGAAGGCCTGCCGGGCGAAACCGGACTGGCTGATGAGCAGACCGGCGGTAAAAGCGCCGAAAGCCGCCGAAAGCTCCAGTCTAACCGTGCCGAAAGCCGCCGCCAGGCAAACGACGATAACCGTCAGCAGGAAGAGCTCCCGGGAGCGCTGCCCCGCCACCCTCTTGAGAAACCAGGGCATTCCCCAGTAGCCCAGGACCAGCATCACCGCGATGAAGCCCACCGCCTTGGCGATAGCAATTCCCAGTGACATCCAGAGCCCGCCCGTTTCCCCACCCACTGCCGGCAAGGCAACCATTAACGGTACCACACTCAGGTCCTGCACCAGAAGAATCCCCAGCATAATACGCCCGTGGGTGGTATCCAGTTCGCCCCTCTCAATAAGGAGTTTCAATACCACCATGGTGCTGCTGAGGGCGATGATGAAACCGAAAAATATCGCCCCGGTCAGGTTCAGTCCTACCCCCGTGCCCAGTCCAAAGCCCACCGCCGCCGTAAACAGTATCTGGGCAATACCACCGAGGACAGCAATCTTGCCCATGCCGAGAATTTCTTTAAGGGAAAACTCCAGACCTATAGCGAAAAGCAGGAGAACCACGCCGATTTCCGCCAGAGATGATATCGTCGCAGTCTCGTGGACAAGTCCCAGACCGAAAGGGCCGACGGCGATGCCCCCGGCCAGATAACCCAGGATAATAGGCAACCTCAGCAGGCGCGCCAGCATACCGCCGACGATAGCCGTCACCAGAACAATCAGCAGGTCCTGCCCGATACCTATATCCAGACCTTCCAACAGTTACACCTCGACGGATTGGTGTGTTCGTGTTATTTTAACATGAATTCCGGCTAAAACGTACGGATAGAGGGGATATTTTCTAGAAAGGCGGAATGATTTTCCGTGCCAAGGGTCTTTTATTTTACGTCATTCTGAGGGAGCAGAGCGACCGTGAGAATCCGTTTCCTATATGTAAAACAGATTCTTCGCTACGCTCAGAATGACATATTGCCGCTACTTTTAAGACAAGACCTGTCAGGTGATAAAAGAGGGCTATACAGACCGACGTACTTTATCAGCGCCCCGGGCAATCAGCTGGGAGGTCAATCCGAGAACACTGAAAACCGTAAAGATGATGAAGCCCGTCCTCATACTCGTCAGGAACTGAGGATGGAATTCCGGGGTAATTTCCGTCCGGCCGATAAACAGGGAGAACAGTATCATCATAATACCCATGCTGACCATCATACCGGCCGTCCGCATCGTTCCCAGCGTGCCGGCGGCTACCCCCAGCGCTTTTTTCTCCACGGAACTCATGATGGCGTTGGTATTCGGCGAGGCGAAAAAGCCGATGCCAAGTCCGTTGATAGCCAGAGCAATCATGATATACCATATCGGGGTACCGCTGCCAACAAAGGTAAGCAACAGCAGCGCCAGGCAGTTGAGCGACATCCCCACCGAAGCCACCATCCTCGGCTCAATCCTGTCCGAAATCCGCCCGGAAATGGGCGTGAAGATAGCCATTAGCACCGAGGCTGTTATTAATACCAGACCGGCCCTATCGGGATTCAATCCCTTGATATCCTGGAGGTAAATACTCAGCAGGAAACCGACGGCAAAAGTGGCGATATAAGAGATGAAAACCGCCACATTAGAAAAGAAAAACACCTTATTCTTACGGAAGAGATTGACGTTGAAAATAGGACTGGCCGTCCTCATTTCCCAGCGGGCGAAGAACGCCAGACCGGCGGCGCCAATCACGAAAAGGACGATACCGCGTACGGCGGGCAGCGAGGAAAAACCGTACATGAACATGACGATAGAAATAGCGTAGGCGACGGAGCCGACAACATCGAACTTTTCACCCTGGGCCTCACGCCACTCACCTTTCAAAGAATAGAAAACGAGAGCGAGAAGTACCGCGGAAACCAAGCCCGTAAATATGAAAATGCTCTGCCATCCGAATGCCCTGGTGAGTACTCCGCCGATGTACGGTCCCAGAGAAAGCCCGGCATACGTTCCGGCGGTGCTTATCCCGAGAGCACGCCCTCTCCTTTCGGCCGGGTAAACCGAGGTCAGGATAGAAATGCTGTTATTGAACATTATCCCGGAGCCTATTCCTATAAAAGCGAGGCTCATAAGCAGCATGGGAACGGAGCTGGCGAATGTCCCGAGCAACGAGGCAAAAATAGTTACCAGCAATCCGATGATAAAGAGCTTTTTCCGTCCGTAAATATCGGCCAGGCGCCCGCAGGGGACCTGGACCACGGCGATTGCCAGGAAGAATATCGTGCCGACCCAGGTCATCACCACCGCTTCCATGGAAAATTCCCGGCGAATGGTGGGTATGGCTATGTTAATGGCCGCCGAGAGAAACGGGGTAGTAAATCCCGTTGCCGTGGCTATGATGAGTATCAAGCTTCTCTTGACGGCATTACCGGAAGCGTTATTCATACGGATGATTTTCCTGTTTCAGATAACAAAATATTAACTTCACCTGAAAAAAAGTAAATCCCGTAAGCTAAAATACAGGCAAGACTAAACGGCTGACTCTGTTTTATCCAGTTCCTCTTTCGAGGCGGGGGGCCGCGGCGCCGGGGTAATTTGAAGTCTAAAGCCGCACTGGAAACAGCGTTTGCCTTCAGCGACAGCGGCTTCTTCGGGCAAGCCGGTCTCAACCTCGATGAAGTTATCGATTACTTTTTCCGCCGGTAAATACGGCATCTTCACGCGGGGCTGAACCGGGAAATCCTCGGCGGTAATGCCGGCGCAGATGCCGATTTTACGGTCGGCCGTCAACTCCTCATCGATAATGCCGGTACCGCCTAGATACATATCGATAGAACTGGCGGCTGTCCTGCCGGCGGCAATCGCCCGGATAACCGAGTCCGGCCCGGTGACGGCATCGCCGCCCGCCCAGACTCCCTTCCGGCTGGTTAATAAGGTCGCCGCATGAGCCTGGATGGTATCACCCCGGCCGGTTTTCACCTTGAAATCGGCGGGAATATCCGGCCGCTGACCGATGGCGCCGATGATGACATCATATTCCGCATCGAATTCGCTGCCCTTTATGGGCACCGGCCGGCGGCGTCCGCTGGCATCGGGCTCGCCGAGTTCGTTCCGGTTGCAGGTCATGACCAGGTGTCCGGACTCCTGCCTAACCTTGAGGTGCCCGGTGAGAAATTCAATATTTATCTTCTCTTCCAGGGCCGCTTCCACTTCCTCGGGGCTGGCCGGCATTTCGGCGCGGGTACGGCGATAAATAATAGTCACGTTCTCGGCGCCCAGGCGCAGGGCGACGCGGGCGCTATCGATAGCCACATTGCCGCCGCCGATGACGGCTACTCTCTTGCCCATAGCCACCTGTTTACCGAGATTGACGTCCCTCAGGAACGACGCACCATCGTATACGCCGGGAAGGTTTTCACCTTCGACGCCCAGAGTTATCCCTTTGTGCGCTCCGGGAGCCAGGAATACCGCCTCGTAGCCCTGCTCAAAAAGGTTATCGACGGACTCGATTTTTGTATTTAGCTTTATCTCGACACCGGCCTCTTTAATAACATCGATTTCACCGTCGATAACTTCCGGGGGCAGCCGGTAGTCCGGAATGCCGACACGCATCATGCCGCCGGCTTTGCTGAACTGTTCGAACACGGTGACGGTATGTCCTGCTTTAGCCAGGTAATAACCGGCCGTCAGTCCCGCCGGACCCGAGCCGACAATAGCCACCTTTTTACCGGTAGGCGGGTGCTTGCGGGCATTGACTTTCCAGGCTCCGGAGTCGCGGTCAGCCACGAAACGCTTTAAAAACTTGATAGAAATGGGTTCGTTAAGGGCGCTGCGCCGGCAGGCTTCCTCGCAGGGGTGGATACAGACACGACCCAGCGCGCCCGGGAAGGGCACCTTCTCCCGGATTATCGCCAGCGCTTCCTGGTATTTTCCTTCGCCGGTCAGATAAACGTAGAGGGGTACGTTAATACCGGCCGGACAGGCATCCTTACAGGGCACCGAGAGTGATTCACCCGACGCACATTCCGGCTTGTATTCCGCACCCGCGTCCATCAAAGCCCCGGTGGGACAAACCTCGACACAGGCACCGCAGAAACGACACCCCGATTCCTGGAGGGGTCGGTCGTAAGCGGTACCGGCGACCGTTTCAAAACCCCGCCTGGCAAAGCTGACGGCTCCGATTTCCCGGGTATCGGCACACATTTGTACACAGCGTCCGCAGAGGATACAGAGATTATAATCGCGCCGCAGCAGCGGTTCACGTCTGTAATCCACGGGTAATTCCCTGGACCGGTAGGGAATATCCATCTCTTCAACGCCGATATAGTCCACTATGCGCTGTAGTTCACATTGCTCATTATTGGGGCAACTAACGCAGCGCTCGGTGACGTTCACATTACGCAGGCAGATATCATAGGGACTGCAGCGCTTGCGGCGGTGGCAGGTCAGACAGGCATTGGGGTGCTCGGTGAGGATAAGCTGTAAAAAAGCCCGCCTTAATTCCTGGAGCTGTTGAGTATTGGTGGTCACTTTCATACCTTCGGTAGCCGGTGTGGTGCAGGAAGTGGGCAGGCCGCGCATGTTCTCAATCTCCACGATACAGAGTCGGCAGCCGCCGTAGGGCTGCAGGTCAGGGTGATAGCACAGGGTGGGGATATAGACGCCGGCTTGCTGCGCCGCCTGAAGCACCGTAACGCCTCTTTCAACCTCAACATTGATTCCATCGATTGTCAGTTTTATCATATCAGCCATGGGCGTAAAAAAAGCTACCTCCGATGAACCCGGGGATAGCTACCTCCTGATTCCAGCTTTGATGATAGCGCTTGCCTGCATCGTATAAACTTTAGCATTAAATCAGGGATAATTCAAGCATTACGAGAAGCGTTCCACGGTTTTACAGATTGACAGGAAAGGCCGTAATAGATAACATATTAGGCAGCATGTACGATACCGATATAAATCCCAAAAAAATAAAGATATCCGATGGCAAACTGGTGCTGCGACCGTACTGTTCCAGGGATATCCCCGAATTATATAAAGCCATCCGTGAGTCACTGGCGGAGCTTTCACCTTGGCTGCCTTTTGCCCATAAAGACTACTCTGAGAAGGAAACTCGCGACTGGATTAAAAGAAGACCGAAAGACTGGAAGAAAGGGATATCTTACGAGTTTTCCATCCTCGATGCCGAAAGCGGGATGATAATCGGCGGGTGCGGCCTTAACGGCGTGGATAGAATCAACCGGCGTGCCAACCTCGGCTACTGGGTGCGGACAAGTCACCTCGGACAGGGAGTCGCCACGAACGCTACCCGGCTGCTGGCAAAGTGGGGTTTTGAGACGCTGAAACTTAAACGCATCGAGATACTGGTTGACACCAGAAACCAGCGCAGCCTGCGGGTAGCCGAGAGGGTTGGCGCTAAAAAGGAGGGTATCCTGAGAAACAGGCTGACCCTTTACGATAATGCTTATAACGCCGTAATGCACTCGCTGATACCGGGTGATATCTAGAAGCCGGGCAGATTGTCTAATATCTGCTTCATATGTTCCCGATAGTCCTTAAAGGCTTTCCTGCCTTCACCGGTCAGTTGCAGCATAGTATGAGGTTTTTTATCCAGGAACTCTTTCTTGATGGTTATATAGCCGGCGTTTGCCAGCTTGGTCAGGTGGGAGGAAAGGTTGCCCCATGTCAAATCCGTCTGCCTTTTAATGAAGAGGACATCGGCGCTTTCTGTGACAAACAGGTAGGCCATGATGAGATAGCGTGCCGGCTCATGAATAAGGCGGTCGATACCTACGATTGTCTGTTGTTCATTACTCTCTTTACGGGCCGACATCAATGCTTTCTTCCGACTGCCTCGGATTCCTACGCAAGAACCTGACAAGCAACGATAATCCCAGCAAAACTATGATACTCCCCGGCACGATAAAGGCCAGGTTGAGCGGCGTATCCAGCCACTGGTGCACGGCGAAAGCTATAAATATCATAATGGCGTAGACATGCCAGCGTGCCACCTTCCACCAGTAACCCAGCATGACTATTACCACCGCCATCACGACGCCGAACATAAACATGAAGTACTCGCTGAACCATGCCGGCCGGCTGTCTGCAGCGAAGATGAAAAACACGGCCAGGCCGAGTAAGAACGTTACCACGCCCAGAATGACCATTTTTTTCTGCTGCCGCCGTGCCTCGACGATTTTTATATAGCCCGTCCTGGGATATGTCAGCCATCGTTTCAGTCCCAGAACCATGAAGTAAAAAGCCATCCAGATACCCCCCATTACCGCCACAAAGTCGAAGGTTACCATCAGCCCCCACCCCACCAGAAATATACCGAGAAGCATGTCCCAAAGGCCATCCTCAAAATATGATAGATAGACTTTACGCTGAATCTGCTCTAAATCGGCATCCATTTGCATTGTAGCTCCTCTTTTTATAGATACTTTGCTATACAAAGTTCTTTGTACTATTTTACGGAAAGTGAAGGTTTTTGTCAAGGGATTATCCGGGTATTTTCCGGTTTTACGCCCGGTATGGGTGCCAGCCCCGATGACCAAAGTACTACGGGAATCATGACTTTTGGGGCAGTTTATTTAAAGAAAAGTCGTGGTAGATTTAAATATATGAACAGGTATGTGACCGTGAAATGCCCCAGCTGCCAGAGCATCAGTCAGATTAAGGCCGATGCTGTGAGGAGTGAGATTTTTTTCTGTCCGGTATGCGAGGATGGTGAGATAGAATACCACCCGGTTCGCTCGAGAGTACTCCACGAAGACGCCAGACTGTCTTTTGAACTGCCGGAACTGGTACCCGTCTGCGTTACTACCAGCTGACCCCCTCCACTTTCATTGCCAGCTTGTTTATCAATAATCTTCCCCGGAACAGCTAGCGTATGCCCGTATCGATATTGATATCGATAGTGACCGTCTCATCCGCGGAGACGGTTATTTTTTGGGGCAGGTTGTCAGCCCGGTCCATGCCGTTTTGTCCGATGTCTATGGTGTACGTGCCCGGGGCAATCTGGGCGGTATAGTAACCGGTGGCTCCGTGCCCTATCTGGGTGAAGTAGACCTCCCGCACCAGTTTCTTGCCGGACTCGTCAGATATTATTAGCTTGCGGGAAGAGAACACCTCCGGGGGTACCGGCGGATTTTCGCCGGGTCTTTCCACCGGGGAGATGGGACCGATGGTGACCGCGCCTTGGAGCAGGACCGATTCCGGCCCGCCCGGGCAGCAGGCGACAGCCAACAGACCGCCCGCCAGTATTATTAAAGCCAGTGATATTCTCCACAGGTGTTTCATGGGGCACCTCCGCTTTTATAATAATACCATAAAAAGTCCCCATCCCCCTTTATCCCCCTTCCCGCGGGGAAGGGGGAATTCGTTTTGGGGAAACCTCACCCCCTTTAGTTCCCCCTCTCCGCTGGCGGAGAGGGGGTTAGAGGGAGAGGTCAGGCTGGCGCCCCTCTCCGCAGGCTACTCCCCGTCGGGGGATAATTCTCCCTTAATCCCTCCTTACGAAGGAGGGAAAGATTAGCTTATAACTAAGATATACGGTCTGTACAGTCATCCTCTCCCCTTCGTAAGGGGAGAGTTAGAGAGGGATTTAATCCGAGGGCGGGCTTGGGTGGGAAAAGAGGAGAAAGAAAAACCTTGACAATTT
>CAYNDI010000093.1:0-8589 GCA_964395955.1 uncultured Dehalococcoidaceae bacterium | reverse complement strand
ATAGTTCCACCTCAACTCTGTGCCATCCACCACCAACGTTTCGAATTCCACAGGGGGTTGGTGAATGCCGGAGCTTCTGTTGTAATAGTGACGGGCAATGTCGAACTTGAAATCCTCACCCGCAAAGTGGTCCAGGTCGGCAACAGGCGTGGCCTGCGGGCCGGCAACCAGCCAGTTGTGGACATAGCCGTCTTCGAGCCGGTACGTGGCATAGTGAACTGACATACAGTGCACCTCGTTGGATAATTGATCCTCAGTCATGCTACCGGCCTGGTGGAAACCTGAAGAACGTGTTCATCTCCTCGTTCCCGTCCGCCGTGAGCATATCCTCCAGCACAGCCACGGCCTGGTCGTAAGACCGGGTCTGGTGGCTGTCCAGCACGCTCCACAACAGCATGGAGCGATCACCTGTCCTGAACGCTTCTAGTTGGCGTTCCATCGCCAGCCATTCGGGCAGGATGTGTTCGAGCATGATCTTGGGCGGGAGTTCACCAACATTCAGAGTTTGAATCCCTTTCTGGTTGACGACGGCGGGTACTTCGACTACGACGTCGTCGGGGATGCCTCTCAATGCGCCCCTATTCGGTACATTGACCTGGAACTGTCCCTCATGGTTGTTGACCAGCGCGTCCATGATCGGCACAATCTGTTCGCCCGTCATCGTCCGCCCGCCCATGTCCTGGACCATGAACCCGGCCAGGCTGGCTTTGGGGTCCTCCATCACCTGCGAGAACGAGGCCATGCGGTCTTCAAGCTTCCTGACAAAGATGGGACGGGCCAGTTCCGTATCGGGTCCACCCCAGGGCTGACCGAACCAATACTTTTTGGTCTCAATATCGGTGTGATACCACCAGCCACCTCTGCGCACCGTGTCGCCGATGGGGAACAGGCCGTAGAGTTGGTACTCGTCGCATGCTCCTCTCGACATCTGAACGTCGTGCGTCCCGGTGGCGATGTGCGTCCGCCAGTATTCCTCGCCCTTGGTCTCGATCCACTCGTCAATCAGGGGATAGGCGTCCATCCCGTCGTAGATAAAGTGGGTCAGCCAGATGTTGTGATTGAGGCCGGGGGCCTGCCACGTCACCCGGTCGGGATCGAGGCCAAGGGTGTTGGCAATGTCACGATAGTGGAAGTGACCGTGGCACAGTCCGCAGACCTTGATCTCTGTCTCGCGGGTCATCAGCGTGCAGCCGACAAAGACCGGATTGCCCGATTGAATGAGCCAGGCGTCGGGACAGATCCTCTCCATGTCCCGCGCCACGTCCAGCATCAGTCTCAACTGATACCAGGAGCCCAGGCTAACACCGCCATAGTAATACCCATGCTTGGCTGTGAGTTCGCGCATGGCCCGCGCGTGATGGTGCCCATGGACGAAAGCCGTGTTGACCACAAAATCGGCGTCTTGCAGCGCCGCCTCACGGTCGGTGGTGGTGTCGAACGTGAGATGCACCCCTAGTTCCTGTGCGAGGCGCGCGGCGAGTTTCAGAACGACCTCCATACGCTCCGCTTCGATGTCCATAAAGGTGACGTGACTGCCAGCCAGGCTCTCTGTCCGGCACAGGTCATTGACCAACCCTGCCGAGAACTGCGCGCTTCCGCCGCCGACAACGCCGATTCCGATTGGCTTTGACATTTTTGTGTCCTCCTCAAAGAGCTTGCCCATTCAAGCCAGCGATCAAAGAAACCAACTCTTGAGCCGAGGTCACCCTGTGTTGCGGTTCCTCTTCGGCTGTCAGCGGCTGACTGCGCCGCCGATCGTTCCAGTGGAACAGGATAGAAATCAGCCCCAGGCGGTTTGCGCCCACTACATCCCGTTCCAGGTTGTTGCCTACCATCGCCACCCGGTCCAAGTCGCTCTCCGGGATGCCCAGGGCTTCCAGAGCAGCTCGGAAGATCAGCGAGTCCGGCTTTTCAACCCCCACCACCTCCGAGATCGCCAGGTAGTCAAAGAGGTGGTCCAGGTCATGCTGCCGTAAAACGTTGAGCGGCGTGTTGGGGCGGCTGTCCGCCACCAGGGCCAGACCGTAATCCCGCCCCTTGAACCAGTGCAATGCCTGCGCCATGCCAGGAATCAGGTCGGCTCGCAGCGTCGTTCCGTCGGCATCCTTGATCTCGCTCTCCTCGACCATCAGCGTGTCGCCGAGGTCAAACAAGAGCGCGACGACGCGATGGTTCGAGTGTTCTCTCCCACGCAGTCCCATCACTACACGGCCCTTTCTTCAGGGGCGAGCCAGGGAGGAAACCGGATCCCCTTCTCGCTCAGATGGCCGATGTAGAGAAAGCGGTAGACATCGTGCAGGTAAAAATGAGCGAACTGCTTCTCGGGAAGGGCGTCCAGGAAACGGGATGCTACGAGTTCGGCCAGTTGCTCATTCATTCCCGATTCGACCTTATAGTCGAAATAGATCGCCAGGTCCTTGTCTGGATCCTGGACGATGCGTTTGATCCCGTACCTTTCAGGAAAGCGGTGGGCTGGGGCGTAGCGCTCCAGGAGAAAGGTGCCAAACGCGGCTGAGTGGATATAGCGCTTGTGCTTGTAGAGAACGTTGACGGTCTCCTGGGCGTCCTCGATGGTTTCACCGGGGAAGCCAAAGAAAAAGAATACGTGGTTCCAGATCCCGGCGTCAGAGCTTTCACGTAGGATACGCCCAATCTGCTCGATCTTGGTGCCCTTACCGATGCGCTGCATCACCGACTCGGCTCCGGCCTCCAGGCCAAAGAGCAGCATCCGGCATCCTCCCTGAGCCATGTTCTCCAAAAGCTTCCTGGATAGGACGCTTTCAAAGCGCACACACCCACCCCAGTGGACTGGGGCATCCAGCTTGCCAAGGAGCGACGACATGCCTCGCAAATTGCGGGGCGTGATCGCCTCATCGGCGAAAAACACGTGCCGGACACCATACCTGGCTTCAAGCGCTAGCATGTGCTCCACGACTTGCTCCGCGCGCAGTTGGCAGAAGGACGTGGGTCCCCCGTACCCCACGTTGCAGAAGGCACACTTGCCGTGGTAGCAACCCCGCGCCGTGAGCAGCGGCAGTACCAACTTGGGAGCAAGGTAGCGATCGAGGGGCAGACCGTCAAAATCGGGTAAGGGGAGGTCGGTGAGCTTGATCGGGTCCTCGCAGGCCGTCATCCGAACCTGGTCGCCAGCCCTGTAGATCAGATTGGGAACCTGCCCGAGATCACGGTCGCCGTCGAGCGCCTCGGTCAGACGCAAGAGGGGCTTCTCGCCGTCGAATACAATGGCGCTGTCAAAGAAATCAAAGAGTACAGGTACCTTGACGAGCTCTTCGCGGAGCATCGAGATGTGTGGTCCGCCAACCGTGACGTGGCAGGGCAGGCCGGCCTCCTTGATCAGGTACGCCAGCGTCATTCCAGCCAGCATCTGCTCCAGTGTGGCGATCGAGATACCGACGATTGCAGGTCCTTCGCGTTCGATGTCGGCGATGACCGTACGCCGAAAGATGTCATAGAATATGTTGCGCTGCGGATCAGACACCATCTGCAACAGGTTCTGACTGCTGTCAACTGGCAATAGCGGGACATTGCTCGAGAGACCCAATGAGGCTGGATAGAACGGCAGCGATGCAACCTCCAGGCACTGGAGCACGCACTCGAAGGCTCGCAGGCCGGCAGGTCCATCGAAAAACGCATCGCTGCGGATTACGTCCACCGCCGCCTCAACCTGGGCGGCGAGCTGCGGGCCGTGGGTCAGCGCCCACTGGACCTGTTCGCGCTTTGGCAGGATTTGCCTGGCCCGTCGTCGCCCGGCACGTGGTCCGTAGTCCTGGCGCAGACGGGCCACAGTCTGCGCCACATAGTCACGCGTCAGTATGCGTTCCAGGCTCTCAAGATTCAGATCGCGCTGGATGACCTCCACGCCGTGCAACCGCAAATAGGCCGTGAGCGCCGGCAGCGCAAGGTGCGGCATGGTAGACGTCCAACTTGGCGGGAAAAGCAGCATGGCTTTCACGGGGTACCCTTGCCTGACAATTTCAGTGCCTCAGCAGACGGAACGGTGCTGCTCGGGTAGGCTGATTCAATCACCCCACGGCTTTGAGCCGTAGAGAAAGCAGCGAGCCTCATGTCCCAGGTCAACCTTGAACAGCGGAGGATCCTCTTGATCACAGACCCCGGCGATGACTCTGCTGCAGCGGGGATGGAAGGAGCAGCCGTGCGGAATCGCATAGGGATCTGGCACCATGCCACGGATGGATGCCAGGCGTTGCCGGTCTCGGGTCCTCTGGCCCAAACGGGGGATGGACCGCAACAGAGCCTGTGTATAGGGGTGTGCGGGATCGTGAAAGATGGCATCCACACTTGCCTCCTCGACCACCTTGCCCATATACATCACGACCACTTCTTCCGCCATCTGAGCAACGACACCCAGATTGTGGGTGATATACATGATGGCCATGCCCAGTTCATGCTGAAGGCGACGCATGAGCTGGAGGATCTGGGCCTCGGTGGTGACATCCAACGCAGTGGTAGGCTCATCGGCGATGAGCAGGCTGGGATGGCAAGACAGGGCCATGGCGATCATGCCTCGCTGGCGCATGCCGCCGCTAAGCTCATGCGGATAACGATCCAGCGTGCGACCGGGCTGGGGCATACCCACAAGATCCAGCATCTCGATGGCCTTCTCTCTCGCCTCGACTTTGGATACCTCTTGATGAAGAATAATGGCCTCCATGATCTGGTTTCCGAGATTATGTACAGGACTCAGCGACATCATGGGCTCCTGGGGAACCAAGGCGATCTCGCAGCCGCGTATGCTGCGAATCTCGGCACCTTTGGGGTCAAGGTCGGACAGTCTCACCTGCTCCACATGGAGGCAGCCTTCGCTCCCGTCAACCTTGATCGCCCGGTACAGCGTGATCTCCCCCTCCGTGATCCGCCCAGGCCTGGGCACCATGTTCAACACCGAGCGGGCGGTAACCGACTTGCCGCAACCACTCTCGCCCACGATTCCCAATGTTCGTCCGCGCCTTAGCTGGAAGTCAACCCCATCCACAGCCCGGACGATTCCCTCGTCACAGAAAAAGTAGGTCTTAAGGTTCTTGACATCAAGAAGTAGGTTGCCGTTGTTTTTCTCTTCCATAGAAAGCACTCCTGGTGCTTATCGGGCGTAGGGATCGGCAGCGTCGCGCAGCCCATCTCCCACAAAGTTAAAGGCCAGAACGGCAACGATCACGCAAATGGCCGGCGCGAATACCCACGGCGCCAGGGCCAGCGAACGCACGTTCAGAGCCTCCTGCAGCAACACGCCCCAACTGATGGCCGGCGCCCGCAGCCCCAGGCCGATGAAGCTGAGGCCGGTTTCGGCCAGGATCATATTCGGGATGGCCAGCGTCAGCGAGGCAATGATGTAACTGAGGAAAGCAGGCACCATATGCCGCAGGATGATGCGTCTCTCGCTGGAACCTGCCAGGCGGGCGGCCATGACAAAGTCCTCCTCGCGCAAAGACAGAAAACGGCCGCGGACCACCCGTGCCATCCACGTCCAGCCGACCAGGGAGAGAATCACTGTGATGCCAAAGTACAGCCGGACGACGGGCCAGTCAGCCGGCAAGGCCGCGCTGAGCGCCATCCACAGTGGGATGGAAGGGATGGTTCGAATGAGTTCGATGACGCGCTGGATGAGCGTGTCGAGTCTGCCACCATAGTAGCCGGAGGCCCCACCAAGGGTGATGCCTATGGTCAGGCTCAGAAAGACACCCACCAGGCCGATGGACAGCGAAATGCGCGCTCCGAAGCACAAACGGGAGAACAGGTCCCGTCCCAGGCGATCTGCTCCCGCCACAAAGACCCCCTGCTCTTCCTGAGGGACAGGTAAGCCAAAAAGATGGAGGTCCATCTGCCATAGACCCCACATCTCGAACTCAGACCCGTGGACGAGAAACTGGATTGGGTACCGGGTTTCGGTGTCCTCGGTGTAGAGGTTACGGTACGTCTCCGGGTCTCGTGCGCGGACAATCTTGTAGACGAACGGCCGGTGGAAATTGCCTTCGGCGTCGCGGATGTGGATCCTGCTGGGTGGCGCCAGCTTGTATTTGACAAAGTACTGTGCGGGGTCATAGGGCGCGAAGAACTCGCTAAAGCCGGCTACGAGGTAGAACAACGCCAGGACACCAATGCTGATCAACGCCATCCTGTGCTTGCGAAATCGCCACCACATCAACTTCCAGTGGGGGGCGACGTATAGCTTTTCCTCCTCTTCCGAGATTGCCTCTTCGCTTTCGATTTGCACCGCGGAGTTCTTTGCGTGTTCCAGTTCTGCCATTTGGCCCTATCCTTGTAGGCGGATGCGTGGATCGACCACCGCCAAGAGGATGTCAGAGAGTAGTGTGCCGATGACGGTCAGCAGGCTCAGCAGCAGCAGGAAGCTGCCGGCCAAGTACATATCCTGTGACATCAGGGCGCGCAGCATCATCGGCCCCGTCGTCTGCAAGCTGAGCACCACGGCTATCAACGTTTGCCCGGAGATCAATGTGGCCATCGACCAGCCCACGGTGCTAAAGAAGGGATTCATCGCCACCCGCACCGGGTACTTCCATATCAGCTTCCCCTCGCTGAGTCCCTTCGCCCGAGCCGTCTCGACGTAAGGCTTGTTCAACTCATCCAATAGGTTGGCCCGCGTGGTGCGGACACTTTGGGCCGTGCTGCCCAAGGCAATGACCAGGACGGGGATCCAAATGTGCTTGATCATGTCCAGAATCTTTGCCCAGCTCCAGGGGGCCAACATATATTCCTGAGAGAACAGCCCTCCCACGTTCAGCCCGAGCTTGGTCATGGCCAGCCACATGATGACCAGTGCGATCATAAAGCCCGGCGTACCTGCGCCGACAAAGCTGATGATGGACATGATATAGTCAGGGATGGAGTACTGGTGCGTGGCCGAATAGACCCCTACAGGGATGGCCACAAACCAGCTCACCAGCAGCGAGATCAGGGAGAGTATCACCGTCAAGCCCAGGCGATCCCAGATCAACTCCTTGACCGGTTTGTGCCACTCCATAGACTGGCCCCAGTCCCCCCGCAGGATGATGCCGCTCATCCACTTGTAGTACTGCACGTAGACCGGTTGGCCCAGCCCATAGCGCTCCGCCAACGCTTCGAGCGCCTGCTGGTCCATCGCATCGCCCATCTCGCTCAACTGGGCCGCGTAGGTGGTCAGAAAATCACCGGGTGGGAGTTGGATAATGACAAAAGAAAGGATCGAGATGATGAATAGAGTTGGGATCATCATCAGAATGCGCCGCAGGATATAACCCAACATAACCTACCTCCAAGAACGCCTAGAATACCGCAACAGGCTGGATGCTCGGGTGCATTCGGATGGAGGGCGGAACAGGTGTTCCGCCCTCCACTTACAGTGCACGTGTCGCTTACTACATGTGCTCTTCGGGATTCTCCCAGTAGTGGGTCTCCGTGCCCAAAAAGTGCTCGTCGGCGACGGTGTCGTCTGCTGGCATCCCATCCAGGTATCCGCGGTAGCCGTTCTTGACGATGCACGGGGCCGGCTGGTTGCCCAGATAGCCGGGCATGGGCAGCTCCTCTGCCCAGATATCGAGGATCTGGAAGAACATCTCGTTCTGTTTGTCGGGGTTGGGCTCCTGCTCGAGTTCGGTCCAGATGTTCCAGATGTCTGAAATCCAGTGGTCCTCAGGCGGTTTTTCGGCGTTGGGATCGTTGGGATCGTGGAGATAGATACCCCAGGCGCAAGCCCACGGGCGGTCGGTCTGGTACCCGCGGAAGATCACGGCCAGCGGCGCCAGAGGCAGCAGCGTCCGGTCCCCGCCCCACCAGGCGGCCTCGATGTCGTTGGCCGCAAAGCGCTCCTGGTACAGCGAGCGTTCGTTGTACTTGTAGGCGCACTTGAGACCCACATCGTTGAAGTACTTGACCAAGATCTGGGCCGCGTCCTCACTGGGTTGCCCGGCCTCGTCGGTACCCACGATCTCAAAGCTAAGGGTATCGCTGCCATCCTTCCACAGTCGGAAGCCGTCGGCGTCCTTCTGGTCGTACCCCTCGGCGTCCAGCATATCGCTGGCCGTGGTGGGATCGTACTCGATGTGGCTGTTCGCCATTTCCTCGTAGTAGTCGGGCGAGACCTCGAGCGGGCTGTACTGCCGTGGCGTGTACGTGCCGTTGTAGACCAGCTCGTTCATCTCGTCACGGTTGGCCGCCAGCGACAGCGCGATGCGCACGTTGCGGTTCTGGAAGAACTCGCGCAGGTTGGGATCCAGGCAGGTGTGGTTGACCTGCATGGCCACGTGGCTGGACTTGAAGCCCATGACGATGTGATAGTCGCCGGCCTCTTCGTTCTCCTTGTACAGCGTAAAGTTGGACATGGAGATGTGCCGGTTCTGGAAGTCGATCCCGGCTACCTGGGTTGTGGTCCCAGCAAGGAGTCTCGACTGTGCCGAACATGGCCAGTGTCACCGACAAACCCGCACCATAAAGATCAGCGCGCAACGCATGACTGAACCCTTACATGGCAGCCCGCGCAGTTGTCTATGCCACCGCTCCGGGCCATGCCAGGCGGGCTGCGACCGATGTGACATTGACGATATGCCCGGAGTGCCT